>DASXTY010000791.1:0-8974 GCA_036505155.1 Polyangiaceae bacterium
AAGCCGCGCGCCCTGGGGACCTCGCACCGAGCCACGGCCCCGAGCCCCTTCAAAACCGATGACGATGACCGGCCGCCCATAGCGATCCGCTACCCGGGCCGCAGCTACGCCGACCAACCCTGGATTCCACCCCTCTCGACCGATGACGATGGCGGGTCGGTCATGATACTTTTCGCGCTCAATTTCGGCGACTGCCTCCGCCACCATCTTCTCCTGCAACGCTTTGCGCTCCAGCGTGATCTGCTCGAGCTGCTCCCCCAACAAGCGCGCAGAGTCGCCGGTGTTCGCCAACAGGAGCTCAAGAGCCAAATCCGGTGACCCGAGCCGGCCCGGCGCGTTGATGCGGGGAGCGAGCCGGAAGGCGATGTCTTCACTGGTGAGCGGCGTAATCGCTTCGGCGCCGGGTGGAGCTGGTTCGAGCTTTGCCAGCTCGAGCAGCGCGCGAATCCCGGGCCGCTCGGCTCGACCGAGAGCGCGGAGCCCCGCGCGCACCAAGGCGCGATTGTCGCCGTCGAGCGGGGCCACGTCGGCAACCGTCCCGATGGCCACCAGGTCGAGCCACCTGCGCAAATCCAACTCCTTACCCAGATGTGTACGCAACCCGGCTCCGACCGACAAAGCGAGACCGCAAGAAGCCAGACCTTTGTACGGAAACGCGCAATCGGGGCGATGGGGATTCAAAAATGCAAGCGCGGGCAGGGGCTCGGCCGGAACCAAGTGGTGGTCGATCACGATGACGTCGATGCCGAGGCGCTTCAGCTCCGCAAGGCTCGCGTGATCGGAAGATCCGCAGTCGCAGGTCACGACGACGCTCGCCCCCGATGCGAGGATGCCGCGAAGAGCCGCGGCCGACACCCCGTAACCGCCTTCAAAACGGCTTGCCAGCTTGGTGAGGACTTCACCTCCGAGGGCACGAATGACTTCGGTCATGATCGCGGCTGCGGTAATGCCGTCGCAGTCATAGTCTCCGAACACGCACACCCGCTCTCGGCGTTGAATGGCGCAAGCCAGACGCGCCGCTGCAACGTCGCGGTCCGCCATCCCATCGGGCCGAGTCAGATCGGCAAGCTTGGGATCCAAAAAACGTCGTGTTGCAACTGGGTCGCGGTGACCGATTTGGTAGAGCCAGGTCGCCACCGTGAGCGAAATGCCGAGCTCGGTGCTAAGGGCCGCCGCTTGGGTAGTGACCGTCTCCGGACCGAGCCGCTCTTTTACTCTGTTCACAACATTCAGATCGGCAAACACATCGCACCGATTGCGGCGCGCCCGCTTCCGATCGAGCGGCACGGCTGATGGCCAAAAAACGAGGACATACGTCCCCAGTCGGTGGACCACGCCGCCCGAAGCGGGTCAACCCGCGCTAGGACACAGTTTGTCCTAGCATTTCCGCCTCTTTGGTTATTTCGAGCGTCTTATTGCGGCCGCCTGGGCGATGTTTGAAGGGTTACCTGAACCCGCCCGAAGCGACGTGCTAGTGTGGGAAAAAATGCGCATATTCGAGACGCGCTCCAGCACCGAGTTTCAGGAAGGTAAGCAATGAATCAAGGTTATCCGTATCCCGTCATCGCCCCCGGGGCAGCCGTCGACTCGCGCGCGCGGTTCATCGTCCGCACCTATAACCACCTGTTTTGCGCGATCCTGGGCTTTGCCGGCATCGAGTTTGCGCTGTTTAAAACCGGCGCGGCCTATGCGATGGCCCACGCCATGCTCAGCACGAGCTGGCTGCTCGTGCTCGGCGGTTTCAGGCTGGTGAGCTGGCTCGCGAGCCACGCCGCGCACACCGCTACCAGCAAGGGCGTTCAATATCTGGCCCTGGGCGGTTTCGTGACCGCCGAAGCCATCATTTTCGTGCCGCTCTTGGTGATTGCCAATCTCAAGGCGCCGGGTGCCATTCAAAGTGCGGGTATCGTCACCATGCTCGGATTCGCGGGTCTCACCGCGGTCGCCTTCACCACGCGCAAGGATTTCTCCTTCCTCGGAGCGATTCTTCGCTGGGCGTTCATTGTCGCGCTGGTGCTCATCGTGGCGGGAGCGATTTTCGGCTTCCAGCTCGGCACATTTTTCAGCGTGGTGATGATCGGTTTGGCCGGCGCCGCCATCCTGTACGACACCTCCAACGTCCTGCATCATTTCCCCGAGGACCGCTACGTTGCCGCATCGCTCCAGCTTTTCTCCTCGGTCGCGCTGATGTTCTGGTACGTGCTCAGGCTGTTTTTGCAGCTTCAGTCGCGCGACTGAAAATATGGCGGGGGCCCTTCTGGCATATTAACGTCGCGTCCGCCGAGACTCGTTCTGGGTTTCGGATCGGTCCTCGACCTCCTCGACGTCGGACGCCTCCTCGCGAGAACTTGCGTCACTCGCCACTCGCCGCTTCACAACCGCGTCCGCGCTCGGCGTGGGGCCGGGCGTATTGTCGAGCTCGAAGAAGGCGCCCAGCGCTGCCGCCATCAAGGGCAAGCTGGCCGCCGGGAGCGCGTTGAGCGGGCCCGCCCCGGCGCCAAAAGCAGTTAGGTCGAGCGCCGGGTGAAACCATCGACCCAGCGCGAAGTTTGCGCCCAGAGCGAGCAAGGCTCCGAAAATCGCTTTGAGCAGGGCCTCCACTTTGGCGCCCGCAGCCCAAACCGGCTTGCCGGCGAGTAGGGCGGTCACCACGCCAGTCAGGGCCGCATAGAGATACGACACCGCCCCTACCGCGGTGACGGCGCCGAGCCCCCGAACCACCAAAAACGCCATCAGCGCTCCGAGGAGCAACCCCTTGAACAAGCCGAGGACCAGGCGACGGGGCATGACACCAAGGTTTGGTGAGTCCGTGCGTCTCGTCAACTGAGCCGAGCTTTTCACCTGCCGCGCGGCCTCCTACTCGGGCACAATGAGCGCGTGACCGAGCCAGAGCGCCAGATCCGGGTCCTCGTGGTGGCGGGGAACGCGGCGCATCGTTGGCATAACTGGGAAACCACGACGCCGGCCATCTGCGGGTTGCTCGAGCGCGATCCCCGCCCACGGATTCAGGTTACTGAGGACCCCGAACGGCTAGCCGATCTCCCCGGCGCAGGTTTCGAAGTCGTCATCCTGAATTACTGCAACTGGGAAGACCCTCGCGGCCTCTCGGAAGCAGCGAAAGCGGGCTTTTCAGGCTGGGTCGCGCGCGGCGGGGGACTATTAGTGGTGCACTTCGCCAACGGCGCGTTCCACCATTCGCTCCCCGGCGCCGCTCTCTCGGATTGGCCCGAATACCGGCGAATGGTGCGGCGGGTGTGGGACCACAGCGGACCGGAGCCCAGCAATCACGACCCGTTCGGCACATTCACCGCGCTCCCGACTTCCGTCGAGCACCCGATCACCCACGGACTCAGCCACTTTACCGTGGAAGATGAACTTTACGTGAATCAGCGCGGCGAAGAGCCGATCGAGCCGCTTTTGGTAGCAAACTCGAAGCTCACCGGCTCCGTTGAGCCCCTCGCCTGGGTCTATAACTATGGTTCCGGTCGCGTTTTCCAAACCATGCTCGGACATAGCGCCAGCACCTACCGCGCTTTTGGCGCTAGAGAAATGCTCCGCCGCGCCGTCTCCTGGGTTGCCGGCCGAGAGGTGCACATGCTGCGCGCGGAACAAGACCCCTGAGCTCAACGATTTAGCGCGCGAGTCGCCGAATTGCTCTTCAACACCCTGGCGTACGCCAAGTTTTTCGCCTGCGTTTTCGTGGTCGCCTGGGTGTTGGTGAGCCTGAGGTGGGCGCTCTTACTCCCGTGGTTTGCACTGGCAGGTTATGCCGTCGCGCACCCGGGCGGGCTGGCGCTGGGACTGGTGCTGGGCTCGGGCGCGTTGAGCCTCTGGCTTTGTCGCCGGAGCGCGAACGCGCGGCCGGGGCTGGGTGATGCAGCCATCAGCGCGGTCGTGAATTTCGGCGCGCTCGCCTGGCTCACCTACCGGAGCTACCGCGTCGATCCGCTGACCCTGAGCCTGCGTGCGCTCAAGGTGCCTCACGGCGCTTCGCTGATCTGGACGCTTGCGGCGCTCGCGATGACCATCACGGCGGCAACCTGGTTGCTTCGGGTTCGAAAGCTCCGGCTGATTTTCCTGCTCGGCTCGAGCTACGTCTTTTATGCGTTTTGGGACTGGCGGTTTTTGCCGCTTATCCTGGGTTCCTCAACGGCTGACTGGTTGCTCGGCAACGCCATTGCGCGCGCCCCCAGTGAAAGCGGCCGGAAGCGGTGGCTCTTTGGCACGGCACTGGTGAACCTCGGCGTGCTTGCCGTGTTCAAATATTTCGACTTCGGAATGAGCTCGATGCGCGCGCTGCTACAAACACTCGGCTTTCACCCGCCCGAGGCAACTTTGCGGGTTGTCCTGCCCATCGGGATCAGCTTCTTCACATTCGAGTCGATGAGTTACGTCATCGATATTTACCGCCGACGCATCCAGCCGCATCCGAGCTACCTCGAATATCTGACTTTCGTCGCCTTCTTTCCCCATTTGGTGGCGGGGCCGATCATCCGTCCGCGTGACCTGTTGCCCCAGCTCGCGAGTCCCCCCCGCTGGAGCGGTCGCGAGGGGAGCGAAGGACTCTTTTTGATCGGGCTCGGCCTTTTGAAGAAAGTCGCGATCGGCGACTACTTGGCGTTAAACTTGGTCGATCGCGTGTTCGACGCGCCGATGCGGTATTCGGCGCTCGAGTGTTACGCGGCGGTGGTCGGATACGCGGTCCAGATCTACTGCGACTTTTCCGGGTACACGGACATCGCGATCGGCTCCGCGTTGCTCCTCGGCATCCGCTTTCCACTGAACTTCAACGCGCCCTACAAGGCCCAAAACATCGCCGACTTCTGGCGTCGCTGGCACATCTCGTTATCCACCTGGCTGCGCGACTACCTGTACATTCCGCTAGGCGGAAACCGCAAAGGCCGGGTTCGCACTTACGTGAACCTGATGCTCACCATGCTGCTCGGCGGGCTATGGCACGGCGCCAACTGGACCTTCGTCGCTTGGGGCGGCCTGCACGGCGCAGCGCTGTTGTTGACCCGCGCATTCGGCTCTTGGCGGGAGCGTCGGGGCCTTGTCCCATCCGGATCGCCCGTGAAAAAGGCGCTTTCGGTCTTTTTGACCTTTCATTTCGTCTGCGCCGCTTGGGTGTTTTTCCGCGCCGAGAGTTTTGGAAAAGCACGGCTGTTTTTTTTCGAGCTCGCCACCCTGACCACCTACCACGTTAACTTGCCACGGCAATTGCTGGCGGTGCTTGCGCTTGGGGTCGTGTGCCATTACCTGCCCGAGCGCTGGTATCTCGGCTCGCGCGACGCGTTCATCCGCTGGCCGGCTCCGGCCCAGGGATTAGCGTTATTTTGCGTAGCGCTCGCGCTGCACAATATGCAAACTGCCGAGGCAGTGCCTTTCGTCTACTTTCAATTCTGATGACTGCTGAAGACCCGACGCCGATCAAGAAAAAACGTAAGGGCGCTAAGGCCAAGCGCGCCCAGGCTGGCTACCAACGTGAACCCTTGGATGCCAGCGGGCTGGAACGCCCGCGTTTTCTTTTGAATTTCCCGTCCAATCCAGAACTCGAGGAGCTCATCGTCGCCTTCGAGGCAGGTAATTACCGGCTAGTGCGCAAACAGGCCGAGGAGCTGGCCGGCCGTACCGCGGATCCGGCGGTGCGTGAGGCGGCTCTCGAGCTACGCCGTCGCGTCGACATGGATCCGCTGGTCAAATATCTGTGGTTGATTTCGGTCGCGCTGTTGGTGTTTCTAACGGTGTATGCGTACACGCGATAGGACGGGCGTCGTGACGCCGGCAGGTCTCACATTCCGCCCTCCGACTCAGTCAGCGCTAGCGTGACATCGACGGTCTTGATGTTGCCGCAAGCATCGAGATCGACCTGAAGCTCCCGCTCACAGCGCTCGGTCGAGACGGTGTCGGCGCACTGAAGTCGCGGCATCTCCCCGCTTTCGACCACGATGGTGGCAGCGCCCTGGGTCCAGAGCGTGCAGAGAAGGCTCCCCACCGCCGCCGCGTCCGGCGGTGGACCCGCGTCCGCCATCGGCCCGGCATCAGGCGCCTTCCCCGCGTCGGGCACTGCTCCCTCTACCGTGCAAAAGAGCACACCGGTCTCGTCAGATGGGGTGCACGGGGCGGTCGACGACTGACCGAGGGAGTAGGTCTCGCATCCCGCCCCGTGGGATACGCTGACACGAAGATCGCCGGGAAGGTTGCGACCCGGAGTCTCTAACACGACGTGGAACGCCGGCTGACTGTCCACGCAGGGTGTTGGATCGGCCTTTGGGCTGCAGCCCGCCTGGCTCCCCACCGCTAGAACGAGGAGCAAGAAAAACTGACTACGGTTGGAAGACAAGAAAACCCTTCGAATATACGAGCCTAAAGGCCTTTAGCAAAATCCGGCTCTGCGACAAAGGGGGCACACTCGGACGGGCTCAAAAATCGAGCGCGAGGCGTGCAGAGAAAAAAGCCGGTGCTAGATTTTAGGTTGAGAAGATCCGTTGTTCGAAGCTCGCGGCTACGTTCGCCTTTGGGCAGGATTTGTGATGCTCATCTTGGGCTACGCGGCCGTCGACTGGGCGCTCAATCCATGGCTTCGCCGGGAACACGGTTTTTCGGTGGAACCGGACTTCACGCAGCTCCCCGACCTAGTCCACTGGGGGGGGCGCCTATTGCACCACAGTCCGGCGCTCTTGCTCTGTAACGTGGTGCTGGTGAGTGGGGTCTTCGCACTCGGCGCGCAGTCGATTTATCGCCTGACGCGCGGCAAGCCGAGGAAGGATTTGCCCGAGCGCGTCAGCGTGTTTCCCCCTTCGGCGCGCCATAGCACTCCACCCGCAGCGTAGAGGGCTACTTCTCAGGCCTTGTCGGCAAGCAAGCAGCGAGATAAGGCACTCGCGACCCTCTAAGCTTTTCTCAATGCCAACTTACGAGCTCAAGAACACCGTTCAGCGGTACGACTGGGGTTCCCATAGCTTCATCCCGGAGCTGCTCGGTGAGCAGGTGCCGTCCGCGGAACCGCAAGCGGAGCTCTGGATGGGCGCGCATCCGAAGGCATCCTCGGAAGCGTTGGTCGACGGTCGTTGGAAGCCGCTCACGGGGCTCATCGGTTCCGATCCTGCGCGGTGGCTGGGAGCTCCCGTCTCCTCGCGCTTTCGGCAGGAGCTTCCCTTTCTCCTAAAAGTGCTGGCTGCCGAACGGCCGCTCTCCATGCAAGCCCACCCGAATCGGGCTCAGGCAGCGCGCGGCTTTCAAGCCGAGGAAGACCGCGGAGTTCCGAGGGGCGCACCGGAGCGAAACTACAAAGACCCAAACCATAAGCCAGAGCTCTTGGCAGCGTTGATCCCCTTCGATGCGCTTTGCGGCTTTCGCCCACCCGCGCAAACTGCGGAGCTTTTTCGCGCGCTGGACGTCGCGGCGCTTCGCCCGTACGCCGAATGTCTGGGCGAAGAACCGGCTGGCTTGAGACGCGCGTTTTCGGAGCTGATGCGCTTGGATGCGCAAAATCGGCAGTCGCTGATCGCGTCCCTTGTCGACGCTTGTTCTCGGCTTTCGACTGAAGTCGGTGAGTTTTCCGGGGCGTGCCGGTGGGTCGCAGAGCTGGGCCGGCTCTATCCGAGCGATCCCGGAGTGGTCACGGCGCTCATGCTAAACCACGTGCGGCTCGAGCCCGGCGAAGCGCTGTTTCTGCCAGCCGGCAACTTGCACCTGTACCTTCGCGGCGCCGGAATCGAAATCATGGCGAACTCGGACAACGTGCTCCGCGCCGGGCTGACCTCAAAGCACATCGACCTGGAAGAGCTCTTGAATATCCTGGATTTGTCCACCGGCAGACCTCCGTTGATCACCCTGGTTCCGGCCGACGGTGTGGAAAAGGTCTATCCAACTCCAACCGAAGAATTCCGCCTGTCGCGGCTCGAACTCGAGCCCACGAAGAGCTGGCGTTGCCCCGAGAGGCGCGGCCCGGAAATCCTTATCTGTGTGTCCGGCACGGCCGAGATCCGAGAGCTCGGCCGACCACCGCACGAGCTCCACCGCGGACGCTCGCTGTTTGTGACCGGCGACGCAGGAGCTTATGAGGGTACCGGAACGGCCACCCTGTTTCGAGCCACGGCCGGCCGTACCTAGGACCTCCGCGCGCGCCCTAAGCGCGAAAGAATAACGGAACGATATGAAGCGTAGAAGGAATGAGGAAACAGACAACCGGAAACACGTAGGCTGCCTTGTTCGAAACCCCAGCGATCTCGAGCTTCTGAAGATCCAAACGCTGGACCTTTCCCCGCAGCGTGGGAGCGTCGCCGGTTTGTACGGCTTCGTGATCGCTTGCACCGGATCCGAAGAGGAACTCTGGATTGGTTCCGAGGTGCCTGCCGGCCTAGCGGGTGCGCTGGCGGCCGCCCAGGGAGACGCTCTGCCACGGACCGACCCAGCCGACCCGCCTTCGACTCTCGAGGTCTGTGAACTTCTGCTTTCGGCGGGAGGCTGCAGCCTCCGGCGCGATGCGGGACCCAGCTACCTCATCGAATCCGATTCGCGGTTCACTTCGGGAGCGCGCGTCGAGCGCTCCGACCTGTCGAGCACCGACAGTTTGCGAGCCTCCAATCCCGGGAACTGGGAACCAATCGAGTGGGACGAACTGCTTGACGGATGCCTCGGGCCCTGGGCAATGGCGACCGCGGGCGACCGCATCATCTCCATCTGCCACACGCCGCGCCCCATGACGGATACCGCCGCCGAGTGTGGCGTCTGGACCGATCCCGACTTCCGGGGACGGGGACACGCGGCAGCAGTAACCTCAGAGTGGGCGGCAATTCTCCGCCCATCAGGCCGCTACCTATTCTACAGCACCAGTGCCGAGAACCTCTCTTCGCGTCGTGTCGCTGGTCGCTTAAGCCTCCACCTGCTTGGATGGATTTGGAGAGTTGGCCAGGTTCGGAATGAGCCAGACGACGGAGTCCACCCACTAAGCGAACTCCGCCGACAGGCG
>DASXTY010000792.1:0-2399 GCA_036505155.1 Polyangiaceae bacterium
GCCGCCTGTGCTGGTGGACGCTCCTCCAGACCCGCCCGTGCCGCCGGTGCTGGTAGAGGCTCCTCCCGACCCGGCCGTCCCCGCACTCCCGCTCACCCCGCTCGAGCCGCCACTAGCGCTGTAAGCGGTGCTGAAATCCGACCCACATGCACTCACATGCGGGAGCAACGCCAGCACGCAAGTGCTGCAAAAGAATTTCGCGGGGCTGTGCAAAGAAGCTATCTGAGAGAATACCGAGCTCCGGGCAAGAGCACCAGAGCCGGCAAAGAATAGTGTCCCAAGTGGGCTGAAGTGACTCAGGGAGTCGCCCACCCGGTGGCAGCGCGCGAGGAGGGGTGCGCGGCGCTCGGCAGGGGCAGACCAAGACGCTGATACTGCTCAGCCGGCGCAGAGGTCGCTGCCATGATCCTCACCATATGCGCAATCATCTGCTGTTCGACCGGGTCGTTTCGGATCGGGTGGAGCTGCCCAGCGTCACTCTCCAGGTCGTACAGGCGGATATCGAGCTCTGCAAACCACCCGGGTCGAGCGGGCACCTTCATGGTCCGGCAACCCTTGGTAAACGGGAAGGGTTCGGCGAGCTCCATCGCGCGGAGCGCTTCCAGTCCGAAAAATCCGCGCATGTGAGTCGGCATGTGGGTGTATTCAAACAACGGGCGATTTTCCAGCGTGGCCGGTCCGCGCATGTAGACATAGCGACCGTCGGTCACATTGACGTGTCCTCCGAACTGGCCGTAAATCGCCGCTTGTCGCACCGGGCTATCGGAGGCTATCGCGTCGCGCAGGGGCGCGCCCTGCATGTCTTTCGGTCGCTCCACACCGAAATATTCGAGCATGGTGGCCGGCAGATCGATGGTTTGCACCAAGCTCTTGCGCCGCACGCCCCGAGCGCGCGAGCGCGGGTCCCACACAAACAAAGGAATGTTGGCGATCTCGTTATAGAACGGCATTCGGCATTTCGCCCACCAATCGTGCTCGGAGAGGAGAAACCCGTGATCGGTGTTTACGATGAGCATGGTGTCCTCCCACAGCCCGAGCTCATCCATGGCGTCGAGCACCGTACCCAGGTAATGGTCGCACTGGGTTAGCAGCGCCGCGTATTCGTAGCGAAGGTGACGCACGGCGTCGGGGCTCTCGGTGACGCGTTCGTAGCGCGGCCAGTCGAAGTGCGGTCCCGTGTACTCATGCGGATAGCGCGCCTTCCAGAGCGGCAGAGTAAAAAAGGGCTCGTGGGGATCGAAGGTCTCGATTTGCAAAAACCACTTGTCCTCTCGATGATTTTCCCGCAGAAATTCCAACCCCAAACGAAAGGTGCGCGCCTGACAGGTCTTTTCCTCGGCCTGCATGTATTTGCGATTAATCCAGTCCTGGCGGTGGAGCTGCCCCAGGTGCTCGGGAGAGGCTGGATCGGCGACTTCGCCTTTCCACAGGTCTCCTTCCTGTCCACGTACGATTTCCCAGGTGTTGTATCGCTGATGATAGGTGGCGCCCCCATCTTCCCAGTAGTGGTAGTGATCAGAAACCAGGTGCGTGTACACACCGCTTCGCTTGAGCAACTCCGGAGTGGAGTCATCGAACGGCTCGAGCGGCCCCCAGGAGCGATGCAAAAAATTGTGCCTGCCGGTGTGAAGCTCGCGGCGCGCCGGCATGCACGGCATGCTTCCGATATAGCAATGGTCGAAGGTGGCACATCGCTCTGAAACCCGCTGAAAATTGGGGGTTTCGGTCCAGTCACAGCCATAGGGCCGGAGCATGTGACGGTTGAGTGAATCGTACATCACCTGAATAAGTTTCATCTTTCGCTCCGGAGTCCGTTACCACTATAGCAAATCGCGGTAACTCGATGTTCGTCGTGTGCAGATTCGGCCACTAGACGATGGTAGACGCCACAATTCGGGAGACGCGTATTTTGGTTGGGTCATGCGCTACTTTATCGGCTTTTGTGCGATTTGTCTGGCCGTGACCACGTCGTGTTCCCCAGACAGCCAACTAACGCGCAACAGAGGCGGCAGTTCTAACAGCCCCGGCGGCGGCACGAGCACCGGTCAGGGCGGGAGCACCGTGTCCGCCGGGAGTGGCGGGATCACCGCAATCGGCGGAGGGAGCAACCAAGCCACGGGTGGCGCGGGCAACGTAAGTGGTCTTTCGGGCGCCGGGGGGACTCCTGCGCTGCTCTTCGATTGTTCTCCTCCCTGCGAGCCCTTTTTCCGATTGACCGGGTGCACGGGGCACGTTATTTCTCTACCGAAGTAATTTTGCTGGCACCCGTTCGATGAAAAACTACATCCTGATTTCAAGCTTGCCGGTGACTCTGGCCTTGTCCTGTGGCTCGGGAGGGGGCAGCGGGGGAAGCTTCGGAGCGGCCTCGGGGGGAGGTGGTTTCGCAGCCGTCGGCAATG
>DASXTY010000793.1:0-2448 GCA_036505155.1 Polyangiaceae bacterium
AGTCGTCCGAGTAGCGCTGGCTCCCGAACCAAGCGCGCAAATTGACACCCCCTTTGACGACGTAGAGGGATCGATCGAGCTTCGCTTCCGCGACGCGCAAGAAGACCAAATGGAAGGCCTCCACAGCTTGGATCGGTGTCAGCATGATATTCCAAGTTACTTCCTTCCGTAGAAATTTCAAGGAATACATAAGGGTGTGCGTTGACCGTCGCGATGGCCGGGTCGCAGGCGTCCGGCGCGCGGATCGAGCACAAATTCAAACAAAGTCGGTGATCTCGCCCTCCTCGTCGATTCCCAGCTCCTCCTGAAGTCCGCACACGCCGCACGTGCGCAGCACGGACCAAGCGAGCTTGAGATGACGCCGCTGTGACGCGGTTGGTGGCTTGACCGTGAGCTTCTTGAAGCTGTATTCGCGGCAGTTCGGACATGCATGCGCGCGGGCTACGCGCTCAGCGCGTTCCGGCGGGATGCGGGCGGCCGAGCGGGTGGCCAAACGGTCACTGCGCCTTGCCGCTAGGAAGCGGCCGGACGGGACTCGAGGATACCGGCTCGGGGGCGCGCTTGTCGGGGTCGGTCGATCGAAGCATCTCGCGAAGTCCCCCGATAGCCGCCATGACGCCGCTGGCTTCGGCGGGCAAAAAGATGGCGGTGCCGCGCCCCTGAGTAAGCGTCGGCAAAGCGTCGAGGTACTTCTGGCCGAGCAGGTACATGGCGGCTTCGCCGGGCGGTAGCGCCGCGGCAATCCGGCGTATGGCCTCGGCTTCCGCTTGGGCCATCGCGAGGCGCGCTTCGGCCAACCCTTGAGCCCTTAGAATCGCGGCCTCTTTTTCTCCTTCGGCGCGTCGCACCTGAGATTCCTTCACTCCCTCAGCCTCCAATATGGCCGCCCGTTTGGTGGCTTCCGCGTTGGTCACCGCGGCACGGCGCTCGCGCTCTGCGCGCATTTGAAGCTCCATGGCTTGTTGAATATCATGCGGCGGCTCGATGGCTTGAAGCTCAACGCGGGTGACGTCCACGCCCCAGCCGATGGACGCATCTTCAATCACCTCCCGCATGCGATTATTTATCAAATCGCGACTGCCCAAGGTGGTATCGAGCTCCATCTCACCGACGATGTTGCGCAGCGTAGTGCGCGTCAACGTTTCCAGTGCGTAGGGGAGATTCTGTACTGAGTAAGTGGCCTTCTGGGGGTCTGCCACGCGGTAGTAGAGCACGGCGTCGATGTCGATGGTTACGTTGTCCTTGGTGATCACCGGCTGACTCGGAAAATTCAGAACCTGCTCTCTCAAATCGATGCGAACGTTGGAGCCAGTGCTGATTCGCTTGGTGCCCGAAACATCGGTGTCCATATACCGGACATTGATCGAGCGCGGCCGCTCCAGCAGAGGAATCAGAAAGTTCAATCCGGAGCGGGCTACGCGGTTGAATCGGCCGAGGCGTTCTACCACGATCACCTCGGCCTGGCCGATGATCTTCACCGCTCGCACCAGGATCAACAACACGGGCAAACCCAGTGCCAGCAAAACCAGCGCGGACACCGAAAAAAGGTCCATTCGGTTCAGTGTACCCGAGTCGGACCCGCGGAGGTAGGCCGTGCGGTGACTAGAGGACGAACTGATCGCCGATGGCGAGAACGCTGAGATTCACGCCCTTGAGCCGCGCACACTCCTGTTCCACTTCCTTCTGAAAGACAGGCTTAATGTGATAAAGGAGTGTGGGCAGGTCTTGTGGCGTCCCCATTTTTTTTAGGTCCTTCAGCAGCGTTCGCGGCGTGTGGTGACCGCTGACTGTAGCGAGCCTCTGCTCGCGATTCGGAAAGCTCACCTCCATGAGCAGGGCTTTCAGAGCGGGCTCGGCGCGCAATAGCTCCCAGAGGCGATCAGTCGGACCGGTGTCGCCGCTATAGCCAATCGTGGCGTCGGGCCCTTCTACGATGAATCCGGTGGCCTCGATGGTGTGACTCACTTTGATCGCCCTCACCTTGTAACCGGCAACGTCGGTTCGGCGCTCCGGTTTGAGCTCTAGAAATTGCACGGTGGGCCGGGTCTTATTGGGAATGACCGAAAAGTCGGGCCACAGAAGGTCGTTGAAAAAATGTTTCTTCAATGTGCGGATGGTTCCCGCGGTGGTCGCCACGATGAGCGGGTCGCAGTCGGCCTGACACCGGTTATCGGCAATCGTGGCCAGGTCTCGGATATGATCCAAGTGAGCGTGGCTGACGAGCACTGCGTTCAGGCGTAGCTGCGCGCTGAGGTCGATCCCGCTGGTCAGAGAGCCCGCATCAATGGCCAGACGCTCGTCCAGCACGAACGCACTGGTTCGATGGATGGGCGTCTCTCCGCCGTGACAGCCGACTACCCGAAGCTCCATGAAAAATCGACTAAAACTCCTGGCTTTTTGTCAGACCCTTCGGCCGATGGCCCCCCAAGCGCCTCAGTGTAGCCTGCG
>DASXTY010000794.1:0-2413 GCA_036505155.1 Polyangiaceae bacterium
GGGAAGAGGCAGCAAAGCTTGGCATCACCAACGTGCGCTGGGTCACCGGCAAGGCCGAGGAGCTCGAAGCCCCATCGAGCGCATTCGAGCTCATCACCATGGGTCAGTCCTTTCACCGCTTCGATCAGCCGGTGATCCTCAAAAAGGCCCTCGAGTGGCTTCAACCGCGCGGTTACTTGGCATGCTTGGGGGGCAGCAACCAATGCAGCGAGCCGTGGCAGGCCCGCTTCAAGGAGGTTTGGGATCGCTGGCGACCTGCCGGAGCCGCTTCCGCTCATCCAAACGCACGGCAGCCCGCTCTCACCAGCGCACAGATTTTCGCGGTCGCCGGGCTCGAGGACATCAGCCAAGATGAGTTCAGCGCGCCACATGTATGGACCGTGGATTCATTGATCGGGAGCGCCTACTCGACCTCCGTGATGTCACGGAGAGCCCTTGGCCACCATGCCGAGGCCTTCGAGGCCGACGTCAGGGCAGCGCTGCTGGCCGTCAATCCAGGGGGTGAGTTTCCCGAGCACCTGAAGTTTTGGTGCGCCGTCGCGCGCCGCCCGGCGCGATAGTCATGGCTCTCGAAGCGAACCCGCATTGCGTGCGCGGTAGGCTCGCGGAGTACATCCGACGCTGCTGAGGAAAGCGTCGTAAAACCGACTCGGCGTTTGAAAGCCCGACTCCAGCGAGACTTCCAGGATTTTTGCGTCGGTCGTGATGAGCAGGCGTTGCGCGTGGGAAATACGAAGCCCAACGACATATTCCCAGATGCTCATGCCGAAGCTCTTTTTGAACAAGGACATGGCATAGTTTGGGTGCAGCCGGACCGCCTCGGCGATCTGACCGATGCTGATCGACTGACGATAGTTGGTCGCCAGATAATCCGCGATCTGTTCGACGGAGCTCAACGGCACTGCACCCATGGCCCCGGTGGTCCGAGCCGTGTCTGCGCGTTGAGTTTGCCGGCGACGCCGTGCCGTGGCTTCGCTCGACGTGCCATCCCGCATGGCAAGCGCTAATCGGCGTATGCGCGCCTCGATCTCGAGCAATCCGATGCGGCGGCGCTCGGGATCTTCGGAGTCAAAGTCACTGACCCAGCGCTCGAACATACTGGTGTCTTCGGCGAAGCCTGCGCCTGCGCGATCGGTCACTAACTTTCCGCCTAACAGAGCGCGGGGCAACTTCTCGGGTAGGTTCCAAGCGAGAAACCAAGCCAGCGGGACAGTAACCCAAATGTATTCAGTCCCTGGATCGACCCGCACCAGCATGTGCGGCACGCCCGCCCATAAAACCGTCAACCGTCGAGCGGGGATCGGACATCGCCGCCCGCCGTGGAAATATTCGCCGCTTCCGCTCAACACAAAATTGAGCTCGATGTCGGTGTGCTGATGCGCCCGATCCATAACGACCGGGCGACCCCGCCACACCCGAAACCCGAGGCTCCCGAATTGGTCGACCGACGAAGCTCCGTAGATGGTGGGCGCCAGTGGCCTGGAAGCGCGACCGACACGCGGATCTTCCATTACCCTAGTATCCAGGATAAAATGGCAAAATTCCAGGAAGAATATCGCGAAAGACACAGATAGTTTGTTCGCTCTAGGCACGCCAACGGCGCCCCGCGAGGTCTCATGAGCTCCAGCCCTGCACCATTTCCTTACGCCGACGCCCGAGAATCGGAGGTTATTAGCGACGAACAGGCCGACTTTTTCTGCGGAAACGGATTGCTGGTGATCCGAAACGTCATTGAACCAGCGGAGCTTGACGCACTTCGTGCAGAAACAGCGGCGCTCATCGAGCGAGCCGAGCGCGAGCGCCCCGACGATCCGTACCTCGAAGACTTTAGCTACCGCAAGCACGAACTCACGGGGAACCGCGTTCCCAGTCGCATCGAATACGTGATTGATAAGAGCTCAGCGTGCAAGGGCCTGTTGGGGCACCCTTTCGTCTTGCGAACCGTCGAAAAGCTCCAGGGTAAGGACTTCATTCCGACGTGGGACAGCATGGTGTTCAAATACGAGGGCCAGGGCGCGGCCATCGAATGGCATCGCGACGCCGGCACGGATTGCGTTGACGTGAAGCCGATTTTCAACGTCGACTTTTATCTCGACCCGAGTGACCTCACCAACTGCGTGTGGGGCATTCCAGGATCGAATCGATGGGACGACGCGGAAGCGCTGGCCGAGATTCGACGGAGGAACTCGGGCGGGTTCGACACCGAAGAGGCGGTTCCCATCTTGATGCAGCCGGGGGACGTTCTACTCCACAATATTCTCACCCTGCATGGGTCGCCACCGGTGGAGTCCAAGCTCCGGCGCGTCATCTATTACGAGTTTCGCCCCATCGAGACCGAGCTCGCGTTGGGTCCGCACACGCCGGTTTATGTCCCGGCTAAACAGGCGGTTCTCGAAGCGTGCCTCGAGCATCG
>DASXTY010000795.1:0-7730 GCA_036505155.1 Polyangiaceae bacterium
TTCCGTAGCCTGCGTCTGGACTGCCATGACAAAAGAGCCCACCACTGTCTCCAGCGCCCTGCGGGGGATTCTGGCGGTAATGATCCTGGGCGCGCCCACCACATTGGTAGCTGGGCTGCTCGCCCGCGGCTCTCCGGACCACGCCGGGGCCGTTGTCCTCGGCGCTTGCGCCGTTTCGATAGGCGTCGGCTTGGTTGCGCGCGCGGTAGCGCGACCGCTGGGACCGGAGCAGTCGCGATGGCTGGACTCTATCGACGCAGCCACCCAAAGCGCGCTACAGCCCGAGCCGGATGAGGCGATCCGCAGCGCGCTCAATGCGCTGAGCCGTGCGACTTCCACCCCCGGTGCCAAAGCCGAGCTCTGGCGCACCGACCCGGAGCAGAGACTATTCGTAGACATCGCCGGCTATCTGCACGTCGAAAGGGCCAGCGCCCCGGACCGCATCTACGAGCTGGCGGAGCTCGAGCCGGAGCGGACCGTGCGCGCAGAAGTGCTACAGGCAATCCAGGTGCGGCGCCCGGATGTGCGCTCATCGCTGGCTTGGTTTGAAGCGCATCGGGCTTTCTCCGCCACGGTGGTGGTGGATGAGCAGGGACCGGTTGGTTTCATTTTACTTCCGCGGGGGAATCGCACCGCCGTCATGACGCTGGAGGAAGCCCGTGCGGTGCGGCTTTTGGCCGATCGAATCAGCGCGCTGTTGGCGGTCTCATCCGCTTTGGCGCGGTCGCGAGAGCGCGAGCTGGCAGCGGTCTCGCGCGCCGACAGGTTGGACGCCGAGCGTCAACGCTATGAAAACGTGTTCTCCAGCGAGTCGGGACGCCATCGCGCGGTGGCCGAGCGTGCTGCGCGCGTCGTGCGCTCCACCGCTTACGGCTCTGCGGCGCGAATGGCGATCGAAAAGCTCGAGCGCCTGGGTCGCAACAATCTACCAGTTGCGCTGCGGGTACCAGCGGGCGTTGATGCCGCTGGCTGGGCAGCACTGGTCCATCTGGCCAGCCCGCGACAAGGGGCATTCATGGTGGTGGACGGAGCAAGCGGGAGCGAACACGACCTGTCGCTGTGGCGAGACGAGCTTCGATCACCCTGGCGTCTTGCCGATGGTGGCAGCTTGGTAGTCTTGGATCTTCCGGCACTTCCCGAGGAGATTCAAAAACACCTTTTCACTTCGTCCGCGCTCCCGGTGGGTAAAGAATCGAAGATCTGCCCGCCAGGTCTGATTGCAGCGGTTCGCAGACCACTCGAACAGTTGCTCTCCGAGGGACGTCTTTACGAACCGCTCGCCCGCTGGCTAAAAGACGGGCTGGTAGAAATCCCATCGCTCGGGGAGCGACCCGAAGACTTGCGGGCCATCGCCCTGGACACCCTGGCTCGCGCAGGCTTGGCGACTCGCGGAGCGCCGCTCGGCATCGAAGATTCCGCCCTACGGCTCTTGATGGAACACAATTGGCCGGGCAACGACCTTGAGCTCTACAGCTTGCTCACACGTGCTGCTCAACTGGCGAGCGGTCCCGCGCTAACTTTCGCCGACTTGTCGAAAGCCGGCCTGGTGGAGTCGAGCGATCCCGCACATGACACGCCGCTTCCCACCTCCAGCCGTCGTTTGCGCGCTCGAGGATTCGTCCGAAAGTGACGAACGTCTCGTTTTAAGACTACTCCCGCTCAAGCCGGCCAGGCGGCGAACGCACCACCAGAACCGGCCGATCGATGTGGTTTACGACCTTTGCAGCTGTGGTACCCAGAAGTCGATCGAGACTCCCATAACCATGGGCGCCAATTACCACCAGATCGGCGTGCTGCTCGCGCGCCGTGGCGCAAATGGCATCCGACGGAGATCCGATCCGCACCTCTAGCTTGCCCTGAAGCTCGGCGGGCAGCCCATCAGCCAGCACGCGAAGCTCCTCCCTGGCACTCTCGAGTAGTTTTTCAACTAGGCTGTCGGGCGACATCGAATAGGCGCTGGCCGGTAGCTCGCGGGGCAGCCCAACCGCTCGAAAGAGTGACAATTTCGCGCCGGAAAGACGAGCCAGCTCCGCGGCGTTTACCAGCACGAAGGGGGCGCGTTCCGAGGAGTCGAGGCAGACCAAGATGTGTTTCATGCCGCTTCGGACTCCATCCTAAAGCAACAGCCCAGCGACGCAAGCCACCGCGTTGGTTGCCAACAATCCTCCAATCATGGCCCGAAGCGCAAGCCTCGACAAATCGCCCCGGCGGCTCGGGGCGAGCCCCGAATAGCCGCCGATCTGGATCCCCATGCTGCCGAAGTTGGCGAACCCGCAGAGCGCATAAGCCGTGATCAGTCGCCCTCGTTCGCTCAACCACCCCGGGTCCTGGTGGAGCGCGCTACTGAGATTCGTGTAGGCGACGAACTCGTTCAATACCGTTTTTTGGCCCAGCAAACTGCCCACCTTGGTGACCTCACCGGCGGGGACGCCTAGAAGCCAAGCCAACGGTGCGAACGCCCAGCCCAATAAGAGCTCCAGAGTGAGCCGGTGCCCGAACAAGTGCTCCGAAGTCCAGCCGACCGCCGCGTTGAACAGTGACATGATTGCTAAAAAAACCATCAGCATGGCGGCCACGTTCACCGCCAGCCGGACCCCGTCCGCGGTTCCGCCGGCTATCGCATCCAGCACATTGCGTGTGGTCCTGGGCAGCTCAACCCGCAGCGCCCCTGAAGTCTCCGGAACTTCGGTTTCCGGCATGATGAGCTTGGCGACCGCGACGGACGCCGGAGCGCTCATCACGCTGCAGGCGATCAGATGCCCCGCGATTCCGGGCACGCTATTGTTCAGCATGGCAACGTAAGCTGCCAGCACGCCGCCGGCGGTGGTCGCAAATCCGGCCACCATGCAGGCGCAGAGCTCGGAGAGCGTGAGTCGCTCAATATACGGGCGGATAACCAGGGGAGCTTCCGTTTGTCCCACGAATACATCCGCCACCGTCGAAAAGCTCTCGGCGCCGCTGGTTCCCAGCGTCTTCGACAAAAGCTTCCCCAGCTTCTCCACCACGTACGGCATCACTCGAAAGTGGTAGAGCACCGACATTAGTGCAGAAAAAAACAAGATCGTGGGCAGGACTTGGACTGCGAAGATGAAGCCAAACGACTTCGAATCCGTCACCAAGCTGCCGAAAACGAAGCTTGCCCCATCACGACTAAAGCCGAGTAACCGCTCTACCGCGGTGTTGGCCCAGGAGAACAAAAGCCGAACTGGCGTCCGCAACACCACCAGCCCAATCGCGAGCAAGAGCGCTACTCCGAGCCCCACCGTTCGCCAGCGCACATGTCGGCGTCGGTCACTCGGGCACAGTGTGAAGGCAATGCCCAGCATCGCCACTAACCCCAGGAGACTTATCAATCGCAACATGCTCTCGACGCGACGTGTAGCACGAAGTCAGTGCGCCTCGTGTTCAGTGGCCAGCGCGATGTAGATGCAGGTCAACATAGCGAATACCAGTGTCTGGACCACAACGATCAGGCAGCCCAACAGCATCAGGGGCAACGGAATCACGATGGCGACCAGCCCGAGCACGATGCTCAAAAGCAGGTGATCGACCGACATGTTGATACAGAGCCGGACCGCCAGGGTGATGGGGCGCACCGTCAGCGAAATCATCTCGATGAGAAACACTAACGGCGCCAGATACCAGGCCGGCCCCGCCAGATGTTTGATGTAGCCCCAGCCGTTTTCAATGAGTCCATACAGGTTGAAAAGCACGAAGACCACCAGGGCGCAGCCCATGGTGATGCTCAGGCTGCTGGTGGCCACCGGCGTGCCGGGCAAGAGCGCCATGACGTTGGAAAAGAACACGAACAGAGCAGAACCGCCCACCAGCGGGAAGTACTTCTTGGCACGCTCGGGGCCCATCATGTTCTTAGCGAGATCGTAGAAGTAGCCAAGGAAAATTTCCATGAAGGTGCGCAGAGTCAACCGGTCTTCCGGAATCAAGGCTTCTTCGGTTTTGGAGAGCCGCGCTCGGACGCGCAGCGACACCAGGATGAGCAGCAACGCGATCAGCACCGCGGTGGCCAACGGCTCGAAAGAGCGCCAGGTCGCGGGATGTTTATCCAGAAGCGTGTGTCCGATACCCTCTGCGTTGTGCGCTAGCGTTCGCTGGAAGTGGGCTAAGAGAAGCGTGAGCCAGCTCGAATGCTCGGGCATGGTTCAACCTTGCCGTCGCAGAGGGACGCCGTAAGAGGCATATCCCACCACGATTCCCAGCGGTAGCGCGGTATACCCAATCGCGAGCGCGGAGAGATCGCAAAGCGTGCTCCACACCAAAAGCGCCGCGCAAGCTAAGACCGCTATAAACTTTAGTGACGCCAGCACTGCCCAGGGCGCCTTGGGCCCCCGACCCGTCAGAAAAGCCGTCACCAAACGGGTCATCGCCCACAAATTGACGGCCGCCAGACACGACCCACACAAAACTCCCAGCGCGGCCCGAGGCCCGGAAATAGCCAAGGCGATGCCGGCTCCGAGCGCGCCCACCGCAGCCGTGGCGAAACTCAATCGACGCAGGCCTGCCAGGGCTTCCATTTCAATCATCGTCTCGTTCATGAAACCGCTTGCGCTCTTGTCGCTGTTTGAGCTCCTCCGAAACGGCGTCGCGTTTCGCGCGCGCTGCGGTTCGATACAACGCGCGAACCGCCGCGGCAATGCCAATGGCCAAGCCCAAAAAAACAAACCAGGGGTCCGTGTGGAATTTTTTGTCGAGCCAGCGTCCCCCGAGCAGACCAGCCAGCACGCTGAGCACCACCTCCAGTCCTACGGTGCCGTAATCGCCGAAATGTTTCCAGTATTGCTGCACTCGACCGTGAGCAGAAGGCGTGTAGCATGCGTTCGAAGGCGTGGTCAATCGCAACGGGATGGCTTTGCTCGGTCCGCTGAGGTCGCTTGCCGCGGAGGAGAAATGGCAAACCACCGAGCGGTGTTATCTTGAACACATGAGAAGGGCGTTCCGCCTTCGAAGCCCCCATGGGTACCGAAAGTGGGCCCTGAGCTCGCTATTCATTTGGAGCGTGATAGCGGGCATGACGTTGAAACCGAGAGGTTCCCTTGCGCAAGACGCGGGGACAGAAGCGTCACCCGTCAGTCCGTCGCCCTCACTCGGTGAGGCCCCCGCTCAAAGTCCTGGAGCGCCCGCACCTTCGGCCGAACCAGCACCATCGGCCCCGCCTGGCCCGGTTCCGTCAGGTCGGCCGCCCCGCGAGCCGCCGCCACCTCCACCCGAAGTCATCTACGAGCCGCCCCCGCCACCCGCGCCGCACCACATTGCCCCCACCACCGCCCTGTGGCTCGGAGCCCGGCTTGGATGGTTCGTGCCGTTTGGAAGTCTGTGGGCGCGCGGAACATCTTACCCCGGATACGTGGCGTTCGACGAGGTTGGATTCACCCAATATGCCTCTTCGGGAGTTCTTTTGGAAGGCGACGTCGGCGCCCGACTCGGCCGAAACTATAACTTGTTCCTCCTGTGGGAGAGGGCTCAGCTGGGCGACGGACGTGCGGAGGCCAACGACCACGGAGGGCAGCGCGGCGCGGATTCGGATTTCTGGGCGCTCGGCATTCGGGGCAGCTCCGATGCCGACCGGGTCGGACTATTGATCGAGATCGCGATTGGCTATCGGCGGCTTCGCGCACTTTGGGCCGATGGCACCGAGCTTCAGTTTACCAATGCGCCCTTCGAAGCACGTTTTGGTGTTGGGGCGGACATTCGGCTAAACCCCCTGTTTGCCATTTCGCCGCTGGCTACTTTTGGAGTCGGGTCCTTTGGCACCATTCGGCGGGTCCACCCCGATGGAACCACTTCGGCTGAAACCGGCCCACTGGATGAACCGGCCGGCCACGGTTGGTTCACCCTATCGTTGGGGGGCCATTTCGACCTCGCCGGATCCACCAAGTAGTTCGACGTAGCGCAGGAAAAACCTAAGACCCGAAAGCCATCCCTGACGGTCGAGGGTCCACAATTCGCTCTACTTCGTTGAGTTCTTGGTTGATGAGCTGGATGAGCCGTTTTCGGAGCTCCCTCACGGCGCGGCCACGGTGACTCACCTCTCCCTTTTCTGCCTCACTGAGTTCCGCCATCGAGCGGCCGTTATACTCCGGAACTAAAAACAGCGGGTCGTAGCCGAAGCCTCCACTCCCGCGGGGCGTGCGCGCGATGCTCCCCTCACAGCGCCCTTCGACCACATACACCTGGTCTTGCCAGGGACTGACCAGCGCCAATACGCACCGGAAACGTGCCGAGCGCGCGCCCTCTTCCACATCCTCGAGCTCCCGAAGCAGCGCTGCATTGTTTTCCGCGTCGGTAGCCCGCTCGTGCGCGAAACGTGCCGAGCGGACGCCTGGACGTCCGCCCAGAGCTTCCACTTCCAGCCCGCTGTCATCAGCTACACACAGGAGCCGTGTCGCGGCGCTGGCTGCATTGGCTTTCCGCACCGCGTTCTGCTCGAAGGTCTCCCCACTTTCGACCACCGCGAGATCCTCGCCCAGTACGTCGCGCACGTTCACGATCGAGACCGGCAAGCCGTGAAGCAGCGACGTGAGCTCGGCGAGCTTGCCTTCATTTGCGGTGGCCAAGACCAACGTCAGAAGGGGAAACACGCGCCTTACCACGTATTTTACACACAATTTCCTCATAGGCGTGCCGGCGACCCCGGATACACTCCAGTCCAATGCAAATCGAGCTTCTTTACGCTTGCCAGGCACGCTGACGAAAAATCGCCGAACGGCACTCTTTTTGTCGAGTTTGCAGGGGTCTGAGCTGCCGGTGAGCCAAAAGCCCTTGCCAGAACCTCCGCCTGCCACTAGGAACCCCTCGCGTGAGCGATCGTGTCATTCAACCCGGTGTGAGCGCATTGAGTCTGTACGTGCCGCCGTTTCGCGTCAGCCTCGAGCAATGGTGCGCGTGGACGGGCAACAGCTGGGACAAGATCAGCGCCGTGGTGGGCAGGAGTTTCCGCGTGTGCGGACAGCATGAGAACGTCTACACCATGGCGGCCAATGCCGTGCTCCGGTTGATTCGGCAGAACGGGATCGAACCCCAGAGCGTCGGTTTTCTCGGACTCGGTACCGAGTCGAGCACCGACAACGCAGCGGGCGCAGTCATTGTGCGCGGCATGGTGGATCGCGCGCTGGAGGCGCTGGGCCTGCCACGTCTATCGCGGCGTTTGGAAGTTCCCGAATTCAAGCACGCGTGTTTGGGCGGCATTTATGCCTTGAAGAGCGCGCTGCGTTACGCCGCGCTGGACGGCGTCGACCACCAGGCCATCGTGGTGGCGGCGGATGTCGCCGAATACGAGCGCGGCAGCAGCGGGGAGCAAACCCAAGGCGCCGGCGCCGTCGCCATGCTGGTGGAACGGACGCCGAAACTCTTCGAGGTGGATCTCATGCACACGGGAAAAGCCAGCGACTACCGCGGTCCCGATTTCAGAAAGCCCTTTGCTCGACACTTCACCAAGGGCTACGCCGCCCGCACCCAGCGACTGGCCGACTTTCCGGTGTTCAGCGGCAAGTATTCGACGTTCTCCTACCTGGATGAGACGGTACATGCGGTAGAAGACATGCTGCGCCGCTTGGGCGTCTCCGCCGGGTCCTACTATGAGAGCGTCAGAGGATTGTTCTTTCACCGGCCCTACCATTTCATGCCAGTGCAGGCGATGAGCTTCTTATACGTGCGCGGCCTGGCACGAGGAGATCATCGGCACCACGAACTTCGCGCGCTTTGCAGCGAAGCCG
>DASXTY010000796.1:0-4650 GCA_036505155.1 Polyangiaceae bacterium
GGCTGGACATTACCGCCATGCCCAAAAACCCCAAGGCGGAAAAGTGCATCGCCGACCAGGTAAAGGGAGTGACCTGGAAGGATAAGGTCGCGTCGCTCAACACTGTGGACTACGACTTCTGAACCTAGCGTCCTGAGTCCGCAATTCTTTCCGGAATTGCGGGACTGCCGCTTCGCGGCCCGCTGCTTCGCAGCGGCAGGCCACTATCTTTGTTTTGTAGGGGCGCCTCGCGCCCCTCTCGGCCTTCGGCCGATTCACCCCCCGAGAAAATTCGCTCCGCGAATTTTGTTAGTGTGCTCACCATTCTTTATGCGATCTACGGACTCAGCACACTAACCGGAGCTGTCGTCTTTGGACGAGTCCGCCTTGCCGCTCTGCGAGTTGTCCGCAAGGTTTTGTAGCTTGTCTTTCAGGACGTCTCCTAAGGTGGCGCCTTTGCCCTGCTCGCGGCGCAACACCTCGAGTTGCTCCGCCTGGGCGCTTTCTCCGGGGTTGCGCAGAGACAGCGTGAGGCGTCCGTCCACTGCGTCCAGGTTGGAAACCTCTGCACGGAGCTTTTCACCCGGACGCAGTCGCGGGCGGGCTTCCTCAGGAATCTCGTCGTTCGGCACCATGCCTTCAATTCCGTCTGCGATCCGTAGAAAAGCCCCGTAGTCGGCGATTTTCAGCACCGTCGCCTGCTCGATCACCGTGCCCGTTTTGTATTTTTCCGAAATCAGCGTCCACGGGTCGTCAAAGAGCTGCTTGATGCCCAGGCTGACTTTCTTTTCATCATGATTGATGGAGAGAATGATGGCTTCGACCTCGTCGCCCTTGGAAAAGAGGTCACCGGGGTTATTCACCTTGAGCGTCCAGGAAAGGTCGGTCTTGTGCACCATTCCGTCCACGCCTTCTTCGATGCCAACGAATACCCCATAGTCAGTGAGGGACCGCACCTTGCCCTGGATCTTGTCGCCCGGCTTGTATTTGTCGGTGAACACGGTCCAGGGATCCGGCTCGAGTTGCTTGATGCCCAGGCTGATGCGCTTGGCGCGAGCGTCCACCTCGAGCACCTGACAGTCCACCTCTTGACCGATTTCGAGGATTTTCGACGGATGTTTGACCTTCTTGGTCCAGCTCATCTCGCTCACATGGATGAGCCCTTCGACCCCTGATTCGAGCTCCACGAAAGCGCCGTAATCGGTCAAGCTCATCACCTTGCCGCGAACGCGTTTGCCGAGCGGGTATGCCTCTTCAGTGTGGTTCCAGGGATCTTCCTGGGTTTGCTTTAAGCCCAGGCTGACGCGCTCGGTCTCCGGATTGTACTTGAGAACCTTTACCGTAACCTGGTCACCAACCTGGAACACCTCGCTCGGGTGACTGACGCGCCCCCAGGACATATCGGTAATGTGCAGCAGGCCGTCGATCCCGCCGAGGTCGACGAAGGCGCCGTATTCGGTGAGGTTTTTGATGGTGCCCACCAGCACCATGCCCTCTTCCAGGCGCTGCAACGTCTTCTGCTTCATCTCGTCCCGCTCCTTCTCGAGCAAGACGCGGCGCGAGAGCACGATGTTTCCCCGCTTCTTGTTGAACTTGATGACTTTGAATTCGTATGTTTGGCCGATGAGCCGCTCCAAATTGCGAATTGGCCGTAGGTCCACCTGCGAACCGGGCAAGAAGGCCTTCACGCCGCCTCGGATGGTCACGGAGAGGCCGCCCTTGACCCGCTGACTGATGGTTCCCTCGATGATCTCGTCGCGCTCGCAGGCGCCGGAGATCTCGTCCCAGACCTTCATCTTATCCGCTTTTTCCTTGGACAAGGAGATCAGGCCGTCGTCGCTCTCTCTGCTTTCGATATAGACGTCCACGCGGTCGCCCGGCTTGACGTTAATTTGACCGTGCGAATCGACGAACTCGTCTCGACTGATGGCACCTTCGCTCTTGCCTCCGATGTCCACCACCACCGCGTCGCGACTCACCGCCACAATGACACCGTTGACGATGCGCCCCTCGCCGCCCAGCTCGAATGCCCCGGTACCGGCCACGCTGGCTTCGAAAAGCGCTGCAAATCCTTCTTGGCCCTCGGGGGGCTTGGTCATTTCTGAATCGGTCGTGGGTGATGTCAATGCGTGCTCCTCGCGGTCTGAGAGTCCCGCCGGCGTGCCGTTCAAGCGCGAGTGGCACCGCCAGCGCCCCTGCGCTCCCGCGACCTACCGCACAGAAGGGGCCTCGTCAAACCAGAAACGGAGACCCGCCCCAAAAGCCCATGGCCGTTTTCGGGGGCTCGGTCCGCATCATCGGGAAAGTTGCCCGATGGCTTCGGCAGGTATTTTCAGCCGTATCACCAACGTTTCCGCCACCGCTTCGATTTGTGTCGACTCGGCGACAAGCTGAGCCAGGGTGGGGTGTGGCTGGTTTCCGGGGCTCTTGAAGAGCTCGGCAAGAACCTTGCTCGCTTGCGCCGCTTCGGATGCCTGGGCGGCGTCGCGGAACTCGATAGCCAGCTCCGCGGAAACCGTTTGAGCCACAATTTCGGCGCTAGCCCTGAGTGTGACGGCTTTCGACAAGAGCCGCGCTGCTGCTGGCGCCCGCTCCTGTAATTCGGCGGCCAGCGGCCGCAGACGCGAGGAGAGGGAAATGATGCCGCGCTCTTCCGGCTCGAGCTTGTCGGGAGTACTTGGATTGTGCACGCACCGCTCAAAGCTGTCGATTTCTGCGCCGGATACCACCACCCAAAGCGCCTCACCACGGGCGTAGAGCCGTGCCGGGCCGGCGCGCGTTTTGGTCTGCAGCGCTTCGTACACGCGCCACGCTCCACCCAGATCCATCGGAGTCCCCCAATCCGAGGGCGCCGAGTCTCGTGGGTCCAAGCCCGAAAAGCTCCCTTGAAGAACCAGCACGTTGTCCATCTGCTCGAAGGGAAGGCCCAGACGCAGCGCTAGCCAAACCGTATCGGCGCGCTGAAGGGCGGCGCGCAGCAATCGGGTGGCATCGCGGCGCCCGGTGGAGGCGGGCACCTGCGCGACCAACCGGCTCTCAGCCTGTGCGCCCAAGGCTTCGCGAACGCGCTTCATGTCCACTCGCACCACCAGATCCAAATCGGCTGGGACCGCGTCGATCGGGCGTAGCGAGCTCGGAAACGCCGGTGGACGGGCCGGACCCGCGCAGCCTGTGCCCAACCCGAGACAGAGCCTTCCCACCAACAGCAGCAGCCCCACGGTGCAACGCCGCCCGAACCGCTCCGTCCGGCTCCCGCTCACCGCTCGCCGCCCGTCCCGTGCGCGGAGCGCATCTCCTGCTCCACGCGGCGAACCTTTTCAACGATTTGGTCCGCCACTTCTTCCACGCTGAGCTGTGAGCTGTCGACCAACGCCGCGTCCGGTGCGCGGCGGAGCGGAGCGACGGCTCGCGTGCTGTCGCGCTGGTCGCGCTCCACCACCTCTCGGAGCACGGCGGACGGATCAGCCGATATTCCGCGGGCGGTGAGCTCTGCGAGCCTTCGCCGTGCCCGCACCTCGACGCTCGCGGTCAGGAAAAACTTAGCCTGTGCGTTCGGAAAGACCACCGTTCCAATGTCGCGCCCTTCGAGCACGACCGCCCCGCTGGAGCCCGCGGCGCGCTGAAGATCCAAGAGTGCTGCCCGCACCGATGCGATCGCCGAAACGCGACTGGCGCCTTCGGCAATCTGCTGAGTGCGGATGGCATCCGATATATCTTCTCCCTCGAGCAGAATGCGCTGCCCGCGACGTGCGTCCGGCTCCATTCGAATGGAGGACCTTTCCGCTAGGTCATGCGCCAGCTTGCCGACCGCTGTTTCGTCACTCCAGTCCACGCCGAGCCGGACAGCCGCCAGGGCCACCGCACGATAAAGCGCGCCCGTATCCACCAACAAGTAACCGAGCCGCTCTGCGACCCGGCGGGTCACCGTGGTCTTGCCCGCCCCCGCCGGTCCATCGATGGCCACTACCGGGCGTTTCATCCTGCTGATTGGCTCACTTGGGGCTGGATGCGGTCGCGGCGGAGGCGCGGCGGAGCCACTGCGGAACCTGGTCTAGGAGCGCCCCGACGGCTTTTGCGTCAAGCCCTATGATCGCATTAACTTCGTTGTTTTTTGCCCGCGCTTCGAGCTTGCGCACCGGTTGCGGGATGCCGAGGAGCTGCATGGCCCAACCCCAGTTCTGGAGCAGAGCCTGAGACCGGGCTATGTTGGAGGCTCCCCGGGTTGCCGCGGCAGCATCCGCGTAGATGAGGGTTCCCGCCAAGTTGACGCCGGGCGGCTCGAAGTTGCCGACCGCTGCGAGCGTTTGCACGCCATCTAAAAATGGCAGCTGCTCGGCTGCCGCACGCGGAACCGGTTGCGAGTGCAAGTCAAACCCGGCCACCAGCGGTGCGTTCTGTTTTTCGAGCATCTTCTGGATCCAGCGCGGCAGGTCGCGCTGTACGTGGCCTTGCTGGATCCGGTCCAGGCACCTGCGCATCCCTGTTTGATTTCCGAACAACGCGGTGTGAGGAGTCAGCACGGTAAAGCCAACGTCCGAAGAGGTGTAGAGGGAACGGTTTGCGTACCTGCTTTTGACCAGCGGCGTTCCGAGCGGTGTCAGCTGCACGCCGTCGGCGGCGCGGTCAATCTTTTCGCGGTCGAAGCTACCCACTGCAATTCCCGCCACGTCG
>DASXTY010000797.1:0-4398 GCA_036505155.1 Polyangiaceae bacterium
GGGCCAAAGTGACCGAGGACCACCAGATCGAGCTGGGTCGGTTCTCCATCACCGATCGCATCAACGCGATCGTGGATCTACTCCAACGCAATCGCCGGGTAACCTTCGAAGACTTGTTCAGCGGCCAGTGGTCGCGCGCCGAGCTCGTCGTTACCTTTCTGGCGTTACTGGAAATGACCCGGCTTCGCATGACGCGACTGTTGCAGGAAGCGCCGTTGCAGTCGATCTACGTGGAACTGGCCGTCACCGAAGAAAGCCAACCGCACGAGTCGGTTGACGCCGAGAGCCGCGGAGCGTAGACGGGCAGCACTTGGGCAACGGAGTTCATATGGCAACCGACGAATCTTGGATATCACTGGAAGCTCACGGTGCGCCTTCGGACGAAGCAAAGGCAGAAGCACCCAGCGTGGAGCAGACGCTTGCTTACCTCAAGGGGCTTCTGGAGGCGATCTTGTTCGTCTCCGATCGCCCGCTCGAGCTCAAAGAGCTCGCTAGGGCGGCAAGGCTGGATCGGAAAAGAACTTCGGAGTTATTGGAAGAGCTCCGCGCGGATTACGCTGGCCGCGGTCTCCGAATCGAAGAGGTCGGTGGAGGGGTCGTGTTCCGGACCAACGCCATCTACGCCGGCAGCGTGCGGAACTTTTTGGCACAAAGGCCGGTTCGCTTGTCGCGAGCACAACTCGAAACGCTCGCCATCGTCGCCTACCGGCAGCCCATCACACGGCCGGAAGTCGACGACATCCGCGGCGTGGATTCGGGCCCGGTGCTCAAGGGCCTATTGGAGCGTGAGCTGGTGCGCATTTTAGGCAAGAAAGACGAGCCGGGACGGCCCATGTTGTACGGCACCACGCCCACCTTTCTGGAGTTTTTCGGGCTGCAGTCGCTGGAACAGCTGCCCACCCTGCGTGAGTTTACTGAGCTCACGGACGAATCGCGTCGCACATTCGAGCGCACTACCGGAGAGGAGGCTCCGGAGCAACCCCCGGAGCATCCAACGCCGTCCGAGGAAGGCCGGCCCGACAGCGCCCCCGAGGCACAAGAGACCTTTGGCAGAGCGTCAAGCGCCGGCTCAGAAGACCCGCCGGGAGTCAGCGCCGACGGGGATGGCGAAGAGGAGGAAGACGAAGACGACTATGAAGAGGACGACGACGACGAGGATGACGACGACGACGACGATGAGGAGGAGTGAGCGACATCCTCATAGCGATCGGCCAGGGCGGCCACTTGGCTGAACAACTCCGGGTGCTGGACAAGCTTTCGGATTATTTCCCAAAGCTTTGGGTCGCCTAGCCGGTCGACGCCGGTTGACGGCCGAGGCTTAGCCTTGGGTGCGCGCGGGATTGCTCCCGGCCCATCGCGACGTAACTGCTCCATCTGTTTGATGAAGCGCTTGGTCGGAAACATTTCACCTGACTCCCAAGCCCACACCTGGCTCTGTTCGATTTTGAGCGCCAGCGCAAGCTCGCGAGTATTGCAGTTGAGCTCTTTCCTGAGCTGTTTGATGTCTTCGGGCGACACCCGATGACATTAGCACGCAACCTGCGAATGTCGGGTCCGATTGGCAGAGTATGCGGTTCGCCATGGGCGCGCTCGCGTGCGCTTGGCTAGCTGGGTGCGCAGACCCGCTTTCCGTGCAGATTCCGGAAGACGCAGGCGTGCCCTACAGCATCGAGCCGCAAAGCCCGCTTGACGCGGCGCCCGCGGTCCTTCGGCTCAAGGTGCAAATGCCCGAATTGGACGGCGGCCCGGCGCCCGAGCTATTTGCCGGCACGCTGAGCCGAGTCGATGTGGCGCGGGTTGAACGCGATGACTTGACCAAGGCGCTTACGGCGCGGAGCATCGTCTGCCAAAAATGGAGGGACGAAAAATCCGGCGCGTGGGTGCTCGCGCCCGAGCATCCTCTGGGGGCAGGAGAGTCGTTCAGCATCACCGGGCGAGGACACGGCTTGATCGGACAGTTTTCCGTTGCGGTGAAGCCCGAGCGAAACTTGCTATCGCGGCTTTGGCCACCGGCCGACCTAGGGCGGGGTGCTCAACATGTCGTGTTTTGCGCAGAGGCTCCTCTGATGTTGCCCGCCGCGGATGTGGAGCTCGCTCCGCTCGGCGTGGGCGCCGCGGTCCGACCCGGCGCCGACTTGGACGGGTTCATCGCCGCCGATCGCTGCGTTCACATGACGCCCCAGGGGCACCTTCCCGAGTCAAGCGTAGTGGTGCCCCCCCCGGCTGTGGGTCGGGTTGCTTTGGATCCTGCGCCGCTGCTCACGTTAAGCGGGCCGGCCACGTCGCACATCGAGTGCGGGGCCGATGAGCTGCCGATTGGTCCAGGCTGTGCACGAGTGGGCGACGACCGAGTCGTGATCCGGTCTGCTTCCCAGCCGCTGCTTTGGTTGATTCGAGCTGACCGGTCGACCGTTGTGCAGCCGCTTCAGCCCGGCGGTTTCGTAGTTGCGGGGAGCTTAGAACCGGATACTCAATACGAGCTCCGAGCTGCTACCGTCGATCTTGCGGCAACGCTCGAGCCCTGGGCTCTATCGCTTCGGATGTTGCCAATTCAAGAGCGCGTGGTGTTGAACGAAGTCTTGGCCAATCCTGCGGGACCGGAGCCGGCGCAGGAATGGGTCGAGTTGGTGAACGATGGTCTCAAGCCGGTGAGCCTCGGCGGCTGGCTCTTGGAGGACACGGGCGGAAGTGCCGCTTTGCCCGACTTCGAGCTCTTGCCCCAATCCTTCGTGCTCATCGTCGGCCAGGACTACGCGGCGGACGGAGTCTACGATCTTCCGCCTGCCGATGGCGTCGCCATCTTGCGAGTACCAAAGCTGGCAAAGAATGGGCTCTCCAACTTGGGTGAGCCGCTGGCGTTGAGGGAGCCGTCAGGAACAGTGGTGTCCCGGTTCCCCGCGCTGGCCGCCCCTAAGTCGGGCGTAAGCGCAGCTCGGCGATACCCCTGGTCGCAAGATGACGACCCAAGTGCATTTGCTCTGCATGCCGCACCAGGAGCTTCACCAGGCGCGCCGAACGCAGTTGAGGAGCATTAAGGGGCATTCGCGGCCGCTCTATCCCAGTCGTCGCAGCCAGCTCAACGTCCATACCACCGAAAACACGAGCACCGCCGACATCCACACCAGACCGTAACCGAGCGGTGTCCCGGTCACGGAGTGGGTTCCGAAGTCGCCGTTGTACTGGGCGTACGTGGCGTCCACGCTAAGACGCGGCAGTGTGGCCCCCAAGAGCAGGAGCAAAAATACGCTCGGAGGGATCAGGATGCGCAAAATCCAGGCTGATTGACGTCCTCGCGCTCGGGCTGCTGCCACCAAAAACCCGATGGGTACGCTGGCGGCGACCAAAACCACCAGCCCAAAACCCACGGCGGCCGGTACGCGCTCGGGGTCGACCCAATACGCGTACGACCAATCTGGCGCGCTGGATAGAAAATAGGCAGAGATGGGCGAGAGCACGAATAATCCAAAAAGCACCGACAACGCCAACCCTCGGTTTGCCCGCAGGGGATCCGTGGCTCTTGCGCGCTCGTCCGCCGCAGCCCACGCGAAGGCAACACCGAGCACGAAACCCGCTAGCGGCGCAGTCGCAGCTGGCATGGAGGAGCCGCCGGTTTCGGCTTACGGCTCGAACTCCCCGGCGGGGCGCTGTGGCTCTGCCGATTTCGATGGCTGTTTGGGTGAAGCCGCTGCTTTTGCTGCGGGCTTTGTCGCGGCGGCTTTGCGCACAGGGCGCCGCTTTACTGGTGCGGTGGTTTCCGGCGGTTTCTCCTCCTCTTGCTTCGGAGGAGGAGCTTCGGCAGTCGCGGGGGCGGGAACCGGTCCGGGCGCCGAGGGAGTGGCGCCGTCCTTGTCAAATAACAACGTGACCACGAATCCAGGGGGAGTTTTAGCGTCGCATCCGTCGCCAAATCCGGTGCCGTCGAACCGCGTTTCAAAGTTGGCCGACTGCGGTCTTCCATGGGCGTCGGGTGCCGTGACCTCCACGCGAACTTTCCGGCGACCGGCGCGAGCCGGGGAGCAATACGAAATCAAGTAATATCCCTGGTAGGACGCGTTGACGCGCTCGGCGGCGCTGACGAACGCCTTCTCCAGCCCGTCCGGCGAATCCGCGTGAAATTCACCGGCGCGCCCGATGAGTGAGAGCTCTGGCAACCGCTTGCCGATGTCCACCACGTAAACTTGGTAATTTACGCGGTCGAGCTCGGCCTGCAGCTGTTGCGACGGCACCCTCCCGGCCAAGTCTTTGCCACCGGTGAACACCACCAGTGATCCGATGGTCACCGGCTTGTTGTGGCTGGCGAGCTTGGTGGCGAGCTCGCTCAGGCCGTGTACGACGGCGCCGTTCAAGTCGCGGGAAGGATCTGCGCTGGTCGGTTTGGCGAGGTCTTCGAAGTGGCTC
>DASXTY010000798.1:0-1933 GCA_036505155.1 Polyangiaceae bacterium
TATGTCGGAGGCAAGATCCAGAGCCTGGGCGCCGACGCCCGAGAGGAGACGATGACGGAAACCGATTACCGAGAAGTGGAAGCGCTGCTGCAGAGAGCCGGCATGCGCGCCGACGTCAAAGGGTTCAAACGCGTCGGCTCAGCTCGCACCATGTATCATTGGAATGCCGATGCGCACCACAAATACTGAAGAAAACTATTCTTTCGACGGCAATATCCAAGCTTACATCGAGCAAGCTTCGCAAACCGGGCTTTACGACATACGGGGCTTGGGCGCCAAACGCCACTTGCCCACCTTCGACGACCTGGTGTTTCTCACTGCTTCCCTATCCCGATATCCGCTCGAGGGATACCGGGAAAAATGCCTCACCAAGACCGTGCTCGGCACCCGTTTCGCCAAAAACCCCATCGAGCTCGAGATCCCCATCACCATCGCGGGCATGAGCTTTGGCGCATTGTCCGCCATCGCCAAAGAAGCCATCGGTAGGGCGGCGACGCGCGCCGGCACCTCCACCACCACCGGCGACGGCGGAATGACGGTAGAAGAACGGCAGTCTTCCAAGACTCTGGTCTACCAGTGCCTTCCGTCGCGTTATGGCTTCAACCCGGACGACCTGCGCAAGGCGGACGCCATCGAGGTCGTCGTGGGGCAAGGCGCCAAGCCCGGAGGCGGGGGCATGTTGCTGGGACAGAAGATCAGCCCGAGGGTCGCCGCGATGCGAACGCTACCGGCGGGCATCGACCAGCGCTCCGCTTGCCGACACCCGGATTGGGTTGGTCCGGATGACCTGGCGATCAAGATCAACGAGCTTCGCGAAATTACCGACTGGAAAGTTCCCATCTACGTCAAGATGGGAGCCTCTCGAGTCGTGAACGACGTAAAGCTCGCAGTAAAGGCGGGGGCGGATGTGATCGTGCTGGATGGAATGCAAGGAGGAACCGCTGCAACGCAGCAGGTATTCATCGAGCACGCGGGGATTCCCACCCTGGCGGGCCTGCGCCAGGCAGTGGAGGCTCTCGAAGAAATGAAGGTGCGCCAGGAGATTCAGCTCATCATTTCCGGCGGCATCCGAACCGGCGCGGACGTGGCCAAAGCACTCGCGCTCGGAGCGGACGCGGTAGCCATCGGGCAAGGGGTGCTCTTTGCCCTCGGTTGTAACCGCCCGAGCTACCGGCTCCGGGAAGGCGCCGCAGAACACGACGTCACGTCCGATTATGCGCGGCTCGGAACCAGCCCCGGATCGTGTCACCATTGCCACACCGGCCGTTGCCCGGTGGGCATTACCACTCAGGACGAAATGCTTGAGCAGCGACTCACCCCCGAAGAGGGAGGGCGCCGGCTCGAAAATTACTTACGCGTGCTCACCATGGAGCTTTCGACTCTAGCGCGCGCCTGCGGCAAATCCGATGTCCACCATCTGGAGCGCGAAGATCTGGTTGCACTCACCGTCGAAGCGGCCGCCATGTCGGGGGTTCCCGTCGCCGGAACCCGGTGGATCCCAGGAATGTGAACATGGAAAAGAATCCGGCTTCCACCGCCACCTTGTTAGTCTCCTGTCAGGACCGCACCGGGCTGGTAGCGGCGCTTTCCGATTTCGTCTTCAAAAATCACGGAAACATCGTGGACGCGGATCAACATGCCGAACGCGAGAGCGGGCTTTTTTTCATGCGGCTCACCTGGGAGCTCGCGCAGTTTTCCCTGGGTAGAGCGGAAATTCACTTGGCCTTGGAGGAGCTGGCTCAAGGTTTCGATCTGAAATGGGAAATCTTCTATGCGGACCAGCGCCCACGCGTCGCGGTATTCGCTAGTAACCTGCCGCATTGCTTGTATGACCTCCTGCTTGCGCATCAGCTGGATGAGCTTGGCGGCGACATCCAGGTGGTGATTTCGAATCACGAAGCCCTACGACCGGTTGCGGACCATTTTCGGATTC
>DASXTY010000799.1:0-9219 GCA_036505155.1 Polyangiaceae bacterium
CTCTTGGACGTTGAGCTCCCGCGACAACTTTGCCGCCAACGCAAAGCAGTCCGTCCCGGTTCCAACGTACAACCCCCTGGTGACCAGTCCGCTCGGGTCCGACGGCTCGCCATCCGATGCCCGGCCCACGACAGTCAGTATGAAAACGATGGGGAGCTTTTCGGCAAAGCGCACGAGTGCCAGGTCGAGCAATCGCCGCACCGGGGTATCGTCGCGCCCCATCGCTTTTTCCATACCGCAAACCGCGCCGACAAAATGGCTCTGGTTGATGCTGCCGGGGCCGCCGGTGCCGATGAACAGGTTCTTGGCGTGGTTCGCCATGCCGGCGACCTCGTGCGGCACGACCTGACCGATGGAAAAGATGAGGTCGTGGCCGCCCTCGCAGACCAGACGGTTTAGCTCCGCTGGCCAAGGTTGGGCGTACGCGCCGTGAGTGATCTCCCCCACGATTTCAGCCGACAAATTGCCCACCCGGACCACATCCGAACGCCAGTTGTGGACACGAATGAGGTGTTCGGGGATCCCGGCGTACATCTCTTGGAGCTGTTCCCCGCTCATCGGCGCGTGCGTGCCGAGCGCCGGAAGGACGTCTTTCAGCCGGTCGCCATAGTGCTCGTGCACCGCGCGGGTGATGAAACCCGCCCGGCTGTCGAGCCGGGTGAAATCCGGCGGAACCGCCAGCACCGATTTGCGCGGTCCGAGCTTTTCGAAAACGCGCTCGAGCGCGTTTCGAAGCTGCTCATGGTTCAGATTGGTATCCGGAGAGCCTTGCGCGAGGTAGGTGGTCACTGGCCTTCAAATTAGTACCTTCGATGTGCACGCATTCGGCGCTCGCTACCAGGCGTAGCTGCCACCGTTGTAGTTGAGGAACTTGCCGGTATCCGCCAGCGTCAGGTTCGAAAACACCTTGCGCATCGCGCCCACGCTCTGGTGGACCTCGAGCCGGGCTCCCGATCCGCCCATGTCGGTCTTCACCCAACCCGGGTTGATGACGACCGAGATGACGCCTCGTGACTTCAGATCCACGCCGATGTTGTGCATCAGCATATTCAGAGCCGCCTTGCTGGTGCGATACACGTAAGAGCCGCCCCCACTGTCAGAGATGCTGCCCATGCCGCTGGTGATGGCGACCATGGTTTTCTTTTCGCTGCGCGCGACGTTTTCCACCAAGGCTTCACATATTTGCATTACGCCAATCAGATTAACCCGCAGGGCATCCTCCCAAGCCCCGTAGTCCGTCTCGCCAAAGCCTTGCCGGCGGGGTCCGATAACGCCGGCGTTGTTGATCAGCAGATCGATGCTCTCGGAAGCAAGCTCCGCTGCGAGCGCTTTGACCGAGCCCGAGTTGCCCACCTCCAGCGGGTGAACGCTGAGCTGCGCTTGCGCTCGAGCGAGCTCCTGGAGGGCGGTGGCTTCGCCCGGCTTTCTACAAGTCGCGAAAACGCGCCACCCGTCGGCAGCGTATTGCCGCACGAACTCGAGCCCAATCCCCCGGCTGGCGCCGGTTACGAGAACGCTGGACATGCCACTTCAGTAGACAGTTTCTGCCTCCGATGCAACCCGGCGCGGAACGACGCTCGAAAATCCGGCGCTGGAATCCTCCGCGCCCGCGTGGCATGACCCCTATTGCCACCGCTACCATTTTGGTCGCCCGCAACACACCATGACTGAGCTCAAACAGATATCCCCCCATCAGGTGCCGGCACTGCTGGAACAAGGACACGTTTACATCGACGTGCGGAGCGAGCCCGAATTCGAGCAGGGACGCATTCCCGGCGCGTTGAACGTGCCCATTGCCCATCGGATCGCCGCCGTGATGCAACCAAACGCGGAATTTTTGCAGGTGATGCAGGCCGCCTTCGGCAAGGATGCAAAGCTCATCGTCGGCTGCGCATCGGGAAACCGCTCGCTCCGCGCCGCGCAAATGCTCCTCCAAGCCGGCTTTACCGACGTCACCAACATGCCCGCCGGATTCGTCGGATCTCGCGATCCGTTCGGCAGACCGATCCCCGGCTACAGCCAGCAGAACCTGCCCATCGAAACCGGTAAGCCCGCTTCGGGCTCGTACGCGGACGTGAAAGGCAGAACGGGGACTATTCGGAAGCCGCGAACGTCATAACAAAGCACCGTGAAGCACCACGCTGGCCAGCGTGAAGTAGATGACCAACCCGGTGACGTCGACCAGAGTGGCAACGAAAGGCGCGGAAGCGCTGGCCGGGTCGAAGCTCAGTTTTCTCAGGGCGAAGGGCAGGAGCGAGCCCGCCAGCGTCCCGAACAGGACCACGCCGATCAAGCTACCGAATACAGTGACGGCAATCAGCATGTAATGCGCGCCATAGGTTGGACGCACCGCTTGCCATATCACGATGCGCAAAAACCCGATTGCGCCGAGCACCCCGCCCAGAACCAACCCTGAAGCGAGCTCCCGGCGCGCCACCCGCCACCAATCGCGGAGCTTCACCTCGCCCAGTGCCATGGCCCGGATCACCAGCGTCGAGGCCTGGGAGCCGGAATTTCCGCCGCTGGAAATGATGAGCGGGATGAACAGCGCCAACACCACCGCCCGAGCGATGTCGTCTTCGAAGTAGCCCATGGCGGATGCGGTCAACATCTCGCCCAGGAACAGTACGGCCAGCCACCCAGCGCGCTTCTTGATCATCTGCAGAAAACGGACTTTCAGATATGGCGCTTCCAGAGCTTCCATACCGCCGAACTTTTGGATGTCTTCGGTGGCCTCTTCCTGCACCACATGCACGATGTCGTCGACGGTGACGATACCCTGAATCCGGTTTTCTTCGTCCACCACCGGGATGGCAAAGAGGTCATGCCGAGCGAAGAGCCGGCTTACGGATTCCTGATCCTGATCGGCGCGGACCGTGATCAAGCCGGTGCGCATGATGTCGCGGACTTTTTTTTCCGGCGGCGCTGCGAAAAGCTCGCGAAAGGAGACCACACCCAGCAAGTGCTGCTGCTCGTCGAGGACGTATAAATAATACAAGTTTTCAAGCCGTCCGCGCGCCTGCTTGCGCAAATAACTGATGGCCTCATCAACGGTGGCCGACGCGCGGAGACGGGCGTAACGGGGGTTCATGAGCCCGCCGGCTTCGTCCTCTTCGTATGCCATCAACGCGCCCACTTCTTTGCGCGTCGGCTCGTCGAGTAAACTGAGCAGCTCGGCGGCCTGCTCCGCCGACATCGCCTGAATCGAGTCCGCCGCGTCATCCGGCGCCAGCAGGCGCATCCAGGAACGCCGCTCTTCGGGGGGCAGGGAGAGGATGAGCTCCGACTGATCGCGCGACGGCAGCCCGAAGAAAAACTCTTCGGCATCGCCACGGCGCAACATCTTGAAACCGTCGGCGCGATCGGGGCGCGCCAGGATCATCCAGATGTCCTGGAGCTCGGCGGCGCTGAGCCCCTCCTCTTCGGTGTGCTCGACTTGAGTATCGGTCATTTCGGATCCTCGGGCTACGGTGTGACGTGCTGGGAACTCACGCGCTGATAGTCGGCGGCGGCCTGGTCGACAATTGAATAATCGCGAGAGGACTTCTGAGCCTCCAGAACCAGGGTAGCGGTGAACAGGGTCAGGCCCCAAATCCCGTTCTCGCGGCGACGAAAGGGATAACGCGTGCCGCGCGCGGTTTGCACGCTGGCGCGTTCACCCTGGACTTCCACGTGGTGGATCCCGGACATGTCGCGGCGCAATCGGTTGAGCCAACCGAGCTCGTGGGCGTACATTGCGAACACGTCGGCCCCATCGGGAGCGTTGGCGAAGCGCGCGCTGGCCTTGGAGAGCTCGGTGCGCTCGGGCTCGGGGTACGCGGCGAGCACGCGGTCCAGGATTTTTTTTCGGTAGTTCTTGATGGTGTAACAAGCGTGCTGAGCCGGGGTTTCGAGGTAGGCAAAAAACTCTTCGGGTTTGCCGCGATTGACCGCGGTGACCACCCTGAGGTAAGCGCCCTGGGGCGTGCGGTCCGTCGGGTAGGTCAACCAGGACCAGAACAGCCAGGCGGTTACCAGTAGCGCCACGCCGCCCCCAACCACCGTGGTTTTTCGCCGGATCACGCCCAAAACGCTACCACCGTGCCGGGTTTGCAGGGGAGGGATGACGCTGGATCGTCACAAAACCTTGCCCCCCCTCGGCTAGAACGTTAGCGACGGAGCGTGTGGCAAAGAGCCAAAGTCGCGGTGGTCGTGCCCGCTTTTATGGAGGAGCGGCTCATCGCACGGATGCTGCGCCGAATACCGGCCTGGGTGGACGCGGTGTACGTGGTGGACGATGCCAGCACCGACTCCACACCGGAGGTGGTGCGGGGCGTAAGGGATGCTCGCATTCATCTTATCTCGCATCGGACCAACCGAGGGGTGGGAGCGGCCATCGTCAGCGGCTACCGGCAAGCTCTGGTTGAGCATGCCGAGGTGCTCGTCGTCATGGCGGGCGACGATCAGATGGACCCGAATGACCTGCCCGCACTGGTCGCTCCGGTGGTGGGCGGCAGCGCTGACTACGCGAAGGGCAACCGGTTTCGGCACGCAAATGCGCGGGACATGCCGTGGGCACGCAGCGTGGCCGGCCGGCTCTTGTCCCTCCTAACGCGCGCCGCAACCAGACTCCCCGTGGGCGACAGCCAGTGCGGCTACACGGCGCTTTCGGCCAGGGCAGCGCGTCGCTTGCCCCTGCAGAGATTGTGGCCCCGCTTCGGCTACCCCAACGACCTACTGGCGATGCTCGCCGAGCAATCTCTAAAGGTGCTCGACGTACCGGTGCGCCCGGTGTACGCAGATGAAACCAGCCGGGTGCGCGCTTGGCATGTGCTGAGCATCGGAGCGCTTATTTTGCATCGATATTGGAGATCGCGACGAGCGGCAGCGTGGCGAGAGCTCCCTGCTCACCAGAGCCGTCAAGAGGCGGAGCTGCCACCTCGAGCGCCGTGAGCAATTACGATTCCAGCGCGCGATCGACGAGCCGGTCCGCCCACCGTAGAGCGTGCGCAAGGTCGAAGCAGGCGGCGAGCTCGGAGGCGCTCAAGTGCGCGCTCACCACGGCGTCGTTTTGTAAGAGCTCTCGAAAGGCGCCTTCTCGCGCGAAAGCTGCCATCGCGTTTTTCTGAACCACCTCGTACGCCTCCTGACGCCCGAGACCCTTTTCGACCAGCGCCAACATCACAGCTTCGCTGAAAATGAGCCCGCCGCTTCGTTCCAGGTTTTCGCGCATCCGCTCTGGATACACCACCAGGCCTTGAACCAGGCGCGTGGCGCGCTCCAGCATGAAACCGAGCGCGGTGGTCGCATCGGGAGCGATGATGCGCTCCACCGACGAATGGGAAATGTCGCGCTCGTGCCAGAGCGCCACGTCCTCTAGAGCCGGGGCGACGGCAGCGCGCACCATTCGCGCAAGCCCGCAGAGATTTTCAGATTGCACCGGATTGCGCTTGTGGGGCATGGCGCTCGAGCCTTTTTGTCCCTCGGCGAAGGGCTCTTCGGCTTCGCCGACCTCGCTCCGCTGCCAGTGTCGCACGCTGGTGGCGAACCGCTCGATGCCCGCGGCAAGCAGCGCGAGGCTGAAGAAATAGGCTGCGTGACGGTCCCGCGCCACCACCTGCGTAGCCAAGGTTTCCGGGCGCAAGCCCAATCTGTGCAGCGCTCGCTCCTCGGTCCCCGGATCCAGGTGGGAATAGACGCCGACTGCGCCACTCAGCTTACCCACGCCGACTTCTTCCTGGGCCACTCTCAGTCGCTGACGCCCCCGTTTGATCTCGGCGAGATGCCCGGCCAACACCACCCCAAAGGTCGTTGGCTCAGCGTGGACACCGTGCGAGCGGCCGATGATGGGCGTATGACGATATTCGTTCGCCCGCGACGCCAGCGCAGTGATCAAGCCATCGCAGCGCTCCAGCAGAAGCCCCGCCGCGCGCACCAGGAGCACCGCAAAGCTCGTGTCCAACACATCGCTAGAAGTCATTCCGCGGTGCAGCCAACGCGCAGGAGGACCGACCAGTTTTTCGAGGTGGGTCAAAAAAGCAATGACGTCATGGCGCGTAGTCTGCTCGATGCGATCGATTTCGCCTGCATCGAGCTCGGGGCGAGCGGCGCGAATGGCGGCGGCGGTGCCCTTGGGCACAAGCCCCGCAATTTCCATCTCTTCACATGCACAGAGCTCGACTTCGAGCCAAGTTTGGAAGCGGGTGCGGCTCGACCACAGCTGGTCAAATTCTGCCGGGGTATAGCGAGGGATCATGGCGGATCCTTATCTTTCTGCGAGCGGTTGCCGGAGATGGGCGGCGCTTGCAAGTAGGGCGCGGGCAATTGCTGGATCGAGGGATCCAGGCGACAACTCATGGGCCGACATTGGACGCGCTGCGACCCCTCTTCCAAGCCCGACGGCCGGAACAGCCACGAATGCTCCAAATCGTCGTACGGTAAAACGGCCTGTTCGCCCCCATTGGCTTCGGGCGGGCCGACCGCTTCCGCGTCCAGGACATCCAGACATGCGGATCCGGGGCTTCCGCGCATCACCGCAAAAGAAGAAAGCAGGGTTTTGATGGGTTCGGCCGAGTCGGTCACGATCACAGGATGGCGCGTGCCGGCGAGCGGCGGAACCACCACGCGCGGAGTGTCTTGCCGTTGGGAGCTGGTGCATCGCTCTGGATTTTTGGTGGCATCCAGCTGGGTTGGGACCAAAAGCGTCGCGTCCATCAGTTTTCCCGAAGCGCGGATGGGAAAGACACTGCCCGCGGCATAGCTCGAATCGGCAGCGTGCAGCTCTACGTGCAAAGCTGCACGGCCGCCTGGCGCGTACACGACGTCGGAATCTTGCTCCAGCCCGAAGTTCTCGGGCGAAAGTGATCCGGTTGCGTAGGCGTCGAAGGTCCAACCTTTCGCTTGGCGCCGTGCACGGACCACGCCCACGCCCTTGCCGAGCAACATCAACGGCACGTGATCTCCATCGACATGGGCCATTTCCGTGCGTTGTGACGGGAAGTCGATGGGGGGCCAGTCCAAGGGCGGAACGCTGAAGGTGCTGCGGCCGTCAAAAAACCAAGTCGTCTGGCGACTCGCCGGCGCGGCGTGCGGCCGGAGATAGACACCACGGGACGCAATGCTCAAAAGATCAGGATTGGCGCGCTGCGCGGATTCGGCGACCTTCGAATAGTCTCCGGGCATATAAGCCCCACCATCCCCCAGACGCGCATGCGCCAAATTACCTTCGAACAAATTGCTCCAGGCGACCTCTAGATCGATGAGGTGAGTCTGTCCTGGCCGTGACTCGGGTACGACGTAGCGCAAAGCAGCAGCGCCCTCGACTTGATCCACCACCGCCAGAGCGTAGCCTTCTGGATGCGACACTGGGGGTAGGAGCATCGCTCGTTCCGGCACAGCCCCAGCACCTGCGCGAACCAGCCATAACCAGGCAGAAGCCCGACGCCAATCGGTTGCAACCGCAAACCACACCGCTTTTCCAATTGCGGATTGTCGCGCGTTCGGAGGCGTGGAAACCCCCTCCAGGGGCTGCCAACTCTGCGATGACAGAGTGCAAGTTATGGGAGTTAGGTACGGGCGCGGGCGCAATCGGCTTGTGGAAACCGCCGGTGGTAACATCCTCCGGCTCGGTTCGGCTTCAGCCTGCCAGCCAATCCGAGAAAGGTCGCTTCCCAACACGCAGCCGACCGTCACGCAATACAAAACCTTATAACAACCTTCTTCGCTGCATGATTGGGGCGGCGGAGCGGCGACCGCGGTCCAGCTCGCTCCTGCGTCCAGCGACTCCCAAGCGCGACCCCCAGGGCCAAAGGCAAACGCCCGGCTGCCCGCCGCACCGAGCGCTGTGGCTTCGCTGGGCGCCCGGACCGCGGAAAGCGCGCGCCCATCGTCATCGGTGACAACCAGACCCAGCTGATCTCCCGCCATCACCACTGCAACTGTCCCATCTTCGGCGGGAACGGCAGAAAGGATCACCGACGGTGACGGCGCGCGAGCTTCTTCACCCCTGGAAGGCGCGTACTGCGCAAGCTCGTGCGCTTCGAAGGTGCGCGCCCCATCGTGAGACACAAACATGGAAACCGCGCTGCTCTTGGTGGTGCGGCCAACCGCGTACGCAACCCGTCCGTCTGTCGAAAAGGCGAGGGCCTCGGCGGAACCCTTCAGAGCGGCGGTAGCCGAAGGCAATAAATGAACCACCGTTTTGTCGAGGGGACTCTCGGAGCCGGCGCCATCAGCTCCGGTCCGCTTATTGCGAGGCTTTGGTTCAGGGCGCGAAAGACCGCGGTAATAAAGCCCATCCGGGAGGCACCCCTGCTTCGCGGAGCGAGCTCCGCTGGCAGGCCCCGCGTCCGAACAGACGCCGGTCACCACCAGCGCACCGACCTCCCCCACCGACATCATGAGTTCCGCGCTTTTCGCGCGCGCTTGGTACGGCTCTCGGTGAAATCGCTTGCCGCCATCCGAGCTTCGATAAAACTCGTACGGAACCGCGTCTTTACCGGTGACGCGAGTGCACGCTAGGTAAACCCATCGTTTGAACCCGGCGATGCGGACGCTCTCGCACGCATCGGCTTCTTCGAGTGCAAGCATTTCCAGCGCCCCGTCCAAAGGACCCGAAAGCAGCTTCCCCCTGCCTTGTTCATTGACGACTTCCAGATATCGCTCGCCGGTGAATATCGCCCGACCTTGCCGCAGGGCGGATGCGTCGGGCCCTCGCCGTGGCGCGCGGTCGAGCTTGAAGTCCGCGATCACGGGGCGACGTCCAAGGGGAACGAGGTGCTCTGGGTCATTGGACGTCCCCCGACCCGAGGTGGAAGCACCCGAAGGCGGCTGCCATCCGTACAATCCGAAAACGCTCACCACAACCATTCCGTCACGGGAGTCCCTCAACAGCTTGAGAGCGCCGATGCTGTCAACGTCCACGCGCGCCCCCGTCAAGCCGGAACGCAGATCAAAGCTCCACAGCTCCTCGGGAATCGCAAGCGCTAGCGCGACACCGCTCGGGTCGCCCACAACGTCGACGAATCGGCGATCGGTTGGGCCGGCCCGCTTCCAATTCGAATCGGATAGCAGGCTGGACATCAACGCGCCGTCGCGTCGAATTCCAATGATGCTGGCTCCGGCGACGGTTACTTTCGACAGCGGTTCCGAAAGTTGGGTGGATCGGACGAAGCGCCCGAGCGGGTCCTTGGCCTCATAACTCGTGCCACTCTCGCCCACGAAAACCCAACCATCACCCCC
>DASXTY010000800.1:0-4982 GCA_036505155.1 Polyangiaceae bacterium
TCATCGGATGTGAGGGAGCCTTTTACACACTCTGAATCGCTCGCGATCGGGGGGCAGCCCGGGTTGCTCACGGTCTCCATGCAGGACTGGCAGCAAGGGCTGTTCGGCCCGAGAGTTGCACACTCCGAAGTTGGCCTCGACATGGAAAACGACCCCCCCCCTCCAAGCCTGTACGTCGAGGTGAGCCAGCCGTAGCCGCCGTCGATAATCGAACAATCGTTTTCGTCGGTGAGCATGAAGATCGCCACCACAGAATCCGGCCGTAAGAAGGCTGCGCGTTCAGCCAGAAGCTCTGTGTCCTCTCCGATCAGGACCACTTTACTGGTCGTGGTGTCCAATTGCACTTGATCCGGCGGATGCGGGTCGATCAGGAATCGATACCAACTTTCGAGCGTGGCTTCATACCCGCAACCCGTTTCTCCGACTGCAGTCACCATGTTCGTGAAATCGGCGATGAGGGTGGAAGCGTTTCGCTCATGGTCGCTCAAGCTCGAGTCGTCGGGCGCCCACGCCAAAAACCCGGTGTTGTTGTAGCTGTACAAGCCGGTTCGAACCTTGCCCACGAGGTGGGCCTTGTCGTTCAACGTCAAGTTGTAGTGCGGCGGTTGTGGAAATTGCACCATCACCGTTTCATCGCAGTATTGCCCGCCATGTGCGCCGAGCGATGAGGTGATGATTCCAATGTGGATGTCGGTCAGGGGGGTGAACTCTCTTGCGAAGCCGATCGGACACGAAAGCCCGGGACCGGGACCGGGCTGGGTTGCACCGGAACCGCCGACGTCCACGCAAATTGGGTTGATGAGGCGTTGAACCAAACCTGGAACTGACTTGCTCAAGATCGCCTGTTTGTCAGACATCGAGATCGAGTTATCGATGACGAGCACCATGTCGAGCTTGGCGCCGGGCCTCAAGCCGCCTCCTACGCCGCCCGTGGATGCTACGCTGCCACCAGTGCCTGCGCTGCCACCTGTCGATCCCGTCGTGCCACCAGTCGATCCACCGCTTCCAATTGCGCCACCCGCTGCGGTAGCGCCGCCGGTGGTGCCACCCGAAGCACCGCCGAGGCCCACCCCCGCATCAGCGCCGGCCGTACCGCCGGTCGCTCCCACAGTGCCGCCAGTCGAACCTGCGGTGCCACTGGTAGCGGCCGCGTCGGCTGAGCCTCCCGCATTCTCACCACCAGTTCCCCCGCTCCCATCAGCGCCGGACGCCTGATCCTTGCCCGAACATGCGGCGATCCAGATCCAGCAAGCAAAAAGGGAAAGTACCCATCGAAACCTGGCCATCGAATTTCCGTCCCGTTGTTACATTACCGCATATCCCAAGGCCGGTCTACCGAGAGATGATGCCTCGCCGACCACTTTTTTAGGCAACTTGTGCGGCGAAGCATTGTAACCTCTGGCCGGCCTGGCTCGCGATGTCGACACACAAGTATCGCAAACTCGGCAGAGTGCCGGGTCAGCGCCTTGGGAAAATTTCACGCAGGCTTTGGCTTCGGGGAGCAGCGCTTCTCGTCTGTGGGTTTGCCGATCGCGAGCTAATGGCGCGGCCCGCGCGGGGCAAACAATATCTGGAGGAAGGAGAAACCACCGACGTGGCCCCGCCGAGACCACAGCTCAAGGTGAGCTCCCACCAAGGGCGTCACAGTCAGGCCATTTCTTTTCGGATCCCAGGAATATATTACCTATGGATTCGGGTGAGCTCCGAGTCGAACGTTCCGGAGCGATTGACTTGGGATCTCGATGGTGAGCAGCCGCTTCGGGGCTCGAAGTCGAAGATCGTCGTTCCGCCCCATGCAAAGTCCCTCTGGGTGAGTTTCACATTGCACGACCGGTTCAAGGCGCAATTCTATGTGGCGACGGCTGGAGAACGGACTCTTACGGTGCGACCCGATGGGCAGCGCGGACATCCAGCAAAAGTGAGCATCGATGCCATGGCGGTCACGCTGTCGAACGTCGCTGTTCCCAAGGGCGGATCGCTCGATGAGAGCTTGGATCCCGCGGCGATGAAGTGGTCCCCCTATAAGAGTGGCCCCTCTGCAACTCCCTCCACCATCGACGGCTACATCGCGTCGGGTCCGGAAAAGCTCCCAACCGTTGCCGGAAAATCCTATTTCGTCGACAGCGAGCAGGGCGATGACGCCACGCCCGGCACCAGTTCCGCGCGCCCCTGGAAAACGCTTTCGCCCGTCAACACCTGCAAGCTCGGGCCGGGCGACGCGGTGCTGCTGAAGCGCGGGGGAAGCTGGCAAGCAGGACTGTCGCCACGAGGCGAAGGCAAGCCCGGTCGCCCGATCCTGCTCGGCGCCTACGGCACCGGGGCCCCGCCGCGCATCGACGGCGGCAGATCCCCCGCGGTGCAAATCATCGGTGCGAGTCACTGGATCATCCAGGATCTCGAGGTCACTAATGACATCGCCGTCAGAGCCAGCGCCATCAAAGTGTCGTCCGGCCGCGGTCGCCAACCAGTGGGCATTACCATTCGTCGCTGCATGGTTTTGGATGCAGGCGGCAATGGAATCGAAGTTGGGGCGGGCGAAGGCCGCGGACCGGGCTACGACGGCGTCACTGTCGAAGACTGCCTGGTTCGCTGGTGCAACGGGACGGGGATCACCGTGTCGGGTACCCGGCAGGACGGAGGCAAGAACACGGTGATCCGGCGCTGCACGGTGTACGGATGCGGTTCGTCCGGCATCATCATTCACAGCGGCGAGCACGGGCTCATCGAGCGGTGCGTGGCGCACAATAACGGCTGGATGAGCGATGGAACCGTCGGTATCTGGTGTTGGAACGCGCGGAACATCACCATCCGGCACTGTGAATCGTATCGAACCATGTATCACGACGGTGCCGGGTTCGACATCGACTGGAGCTGCATGGGCTGCACCATCGAATATTGCTACTCCCACGACAACGACGGTGAAGGCTACCTCCTGATGGGGTCCGGAACCGCGACTTTCGAGGGGTTTCCGATGCAAACGGGATGGTGCGTGGCGCGCTACAACGTTTCCGAATCGGATGGCCTTCGCGGCGGCGGCGGCGCGGGCATCGTGTCTTGTGAGACGTTCGAAGATTCGGTGGTGTACAACAACACCCTGATTGAGATTTCCGCCAAAGGACACAAGCGGGATTCAGCAGCGCTCTACGTGGTGGGCTGGGAGCTCACCGAAAGTTGGCCCGGGGGAACGAACACCAGCGGCGGCTGGCCGGCGCGAACCCGTTTTTCGAACAACGTCGTGGTCATGCGCCAAGGTACGGTGGTACCGCTGCTCGCCGACGAGGGGTCGGCAAAAGGTAAAAATACCTTCGACCATAACCTTTATTTCGCTACCGAAGGGCAACTAGCTCGCTGGAGCGGTAAGCCGGCACCTTCCATGGCGGCCCTGCGAAAGGCATCCGGTGAGGAAGCGCATGGCGTTTTTGCGGATCCAAAACTTGCCGATCCGCTCGCCGGCGTTCCCGGCCGTCTCCCCATGGACCGCCTCCGCCCCGCAAAGACATCTCCGGTCGTGGGCGCGGGAACGCGCGTCACCCTGGACCCGGCGTGGCGCGCTTCTCGATTGAAAATGCTCGGCTCTCGGAAGCCCCGCTCCGAGGTCCCGCTGGACGTCGTCGATGCCACCCAAGATTTCTCCGGTCGGCCGCTTCCCACCGGCCGGCCTCCATCCATCGGCGCTCTCGAGCCTGAGTAACATGCCGGGCAGCGTTGCTTCTCCCGTGGCGGTGCATGAGCGACTCGGCCTCTCGCTCTATTCGGTGAACCTGTCGAGCTACGCATCGCTCGGGCTTCGGAGAACGCAACGAAAATACTGGATCGCGAGTTATGTCCAATCCGGGGCCCTGGAAACCCGGACCGGTTCACATCGATATGCGGTAGAGCCCGGCGACCTGATGGTTCACCCTCCTTTTGTCCCCTTTTCTGAAATAGCGACCCGGCCCGGCACGCATTATTGGTTCGAATTCGAGTTGCGGGTGGATCCCCAAATCGAGCTATTGCGACTTCTGCCGGTGAGCTACGTGGTGCGGCTCGGCGACCCGAAACGGTACGAGGCAACCTTCCTTCGATTGCTGGCGACCTGGCAGCGCCCCCCGACTCGGGTCCGGGACATCGCGACCACGGCGCTCGCGTGCGAGCTGGTGGCACAGGTATTGGAAAGCTGGGAACACGCAGGAGCGCCCGCACGGCCGCAAACCGGCAAGGCCCCCCAGGACCGCTTTCGTGAAGTGATCCAACACATGATGAACCACTTTTCAAAGAAGCTCAGCCGTTCGCAGCTCGCGCGCATCGCCGGGCTCCACCCATCCTATTTCGATCGAGCGTTTCGCGCCGCGTACGGGGTGCCGCCGCTAGAGCTTTTGCGCGATTTGCGCCTGCGTCGCGCACAGGAGCTGGTGGAAAGCAGCGATGAAACCCTGGGGACCATCGCGGCCCTCACCGGGCTCGGCGACGCCGCCTATCTCAGCCGAGTCTTTCGGGCGCGATTCGGTTGCACCCCGGGGCAACACCGAAGCAACGTGCGGAGCGCTCTCACCGGTTATATGCCGCGGAGCTCGGCGGTAAAGCCTGCCCGGGCTGGGTGAACCGGTACAACGACAAGTCACCGGACACCATGGCGCGATACCCGTTAAAGCGGAATCCTGAATAACATGCTGAACCAAGAGCAGCGGGCAACGCTTTGGGATGAGGGCTTCGTGGTGGTCGACCGTGTGTTCCAGGGTGAGGAAATGGAAGAGCTCACTCAGGACTTGCACGCTTATGACCGTCGGAACCGGGAGCGGCTGCGGCGCGACCGGGGCGGCGTGGAGGGTATCTCACGCGCCGATGAAATCGTATTCACCAGCCACATCGCGGAGGCCGACCCCAAAGTGCGCGCATTTTGCCTGCGGCCGGAGCTGGTCTCCATTGCCACCTCGGTGCTCGGCGCAAACATCGATCTTTACTGGAACCAGTCGGTGTTCAAAGAACCCGAAACGCGCGCGGAA
>DASXTY010000801.1:0-1688 GCA_036505155.1 Polyangiaceae bacterium
GAACAGGTGGAAGAAATCGAGCGCCGCCTAGAAAATGCGGATTTTTACGAGTTTTTGACGGATGTGTTGGATGAATGGGGCGGCGATGACCCTGACGAGTTATTCGAGCTGCTCGAAACCCAGCTGGGTGAAATAGGGATTGACTTGAAGACGGAGCCCAAAGCCGAGGCCGACGAAGAAGAAGAAGAAGAGGAAACGGAAACCGACGAGGAAGACGAGGAGCTCAAGGACGACGTCGACGACGACGTCAGCGACGAATGAAGAGATTCCCCGTCGAGCAGAGGATCCCTCTCGAGCAGACCTATCGTCCCTCTACCGTTAGGGAGAGGCGACGGGGGTGAGGAGCCTCTAACGCGGCTAGGAACAGTTCGTAAGCGATGAGCTGTGCGGCCTGGGCTAGGTTGACGGAGGGTTGGTCGGCTGCCATTGGAATCCGCACGCACAAATCTGCAAGTCTTAGCTCTGCCTTAGAGAGCCCGCTCTTTTCGTTGCCAAAGAGCAGCGCAATACAAGCCCCCTTTGCTGCGCGCTCCGCCAATAAACGAGCGGCGCTCCTTGGAAGCAAGGCAGAGGTCACACCCCGGCGCGAAGTCGTCGCCACGATCAGGCTTCGGTTCCGCAGCGCTTCGCGCAGGCTCGTAAACTGCCGAGTGGCTCTGAGCACATCCCCGGATTTGACGGCCATCTTGAGCGCCATCTCGTGCTCCGGGGTGGCCAGTCGGCTGGGTTTTACCAACGCCAAGTGGAAGAAGCCCATGGTCTTGATGGCTCTAGCCACCGCGCCAACATTTTCCGGGTAGTGGGGTCGCACCAATACAAACCAGGTGGCGTCGTGCACGGGGAATCGGCATCGCTCGGCGGATCCGAGGTCTTCGCCCAGGTCTTTGAGCACAACCCGTGTCATTGATCGGGCGGAGCGGAGCGCGCACAGCGGAATCCGAGCGTCGGGCGAAATGCGCTCGGCGGCGCATGTCCTCGAGCGGCTCCGCGAAGCGACGGCGGCGGGCTTTGGTAGTGGCCGCCCCGCACGACTCGCTCCAGAACGGGAGGACCCGCGAGACTGCTCGCGGGCGAGATGTTGTATTGCCCTTGATAGGTCTCGCTGGTCCACTCGGCGGCGTTCCCGGCCAAGTCCAAAATGCCCTCCGGCGTCTTCCCCGCTGGAAATGAGCCCACCTTAGCCAGCTCCTCGAAGCCGTCACTCGCGTCGTTGAGATCATCATCCGGCTCGTCGCTGATAGCCCCCGATGAGTCGGGCACCTTTGGCACTGCTCGACCGTGGTTGGAGACTCGTGAATTGTAGAGGTTGCCCCAAGGGAAGCGGCGCCGAGCGACTCCACGCGCAGCGCGCTCGAATTCAGCCTCGGTGGGGAGGCGACCGCCGCGAAACGCGCAGTAGTCCAGTGCATCCCGGTGCGTCACCAATGTCACCGGGAAATCGGGGCGATTGAAGCGTTGCGCGCCCCGATCATAAGCGATGGCACGACAGCGGCGGAGCTCCACGCAGCGCCTGTAAGCCGTCACCGTCACCTCGGTTCGATCCAAGAAATAAGCCGCTAGCTTGACCGTGTGGAGCGGCACCTCGTTCGCATAGGTTTCCTCGCTGCAAGCAGCGCCGGATCGCCTGCAGTCCAATACCGCTGCAATGATATCCCTCTCGCTCGATCCCATGATGAAGGTGGACGCCG
>DASXTY010000802.1:0-8898 GCA_036505155.1 Polyangiaceae bacterium
CCCGCGCGATGAGCAAACGTCTCCAGCGCCGCCCCCTCTCCCTGTTGGTTCTGGCTCCGGCGCTGGTGGTCATCGTGGGAGCGGCTGCAGCGGTTGCCATCGGAGCCTTGGGGGTGCGGGATCTTCGAGCGCAGAGCGATAGCGCGTCGGCGCTCCGCAGCGAGCTTTTGGCGGTGACCTTGGGGGAGCGACTTCGAGCAACCTCAGAGGCCGATCGGCCGGCGCTGGTGGAGAGGGCGGCTCGGCGTTCCGGCGCGGAGGTGCTGCTGGTGGAGCAAGATGGGAGCGTGGTCGTGGACAGCAGTCTAAAAGCACCGTCACGCTCCATAATCGTAGACATGTTGGTCGCAGGGGAAGGCGAGACGGTCACCCAGCTCGGCCGTACCCGCTATTTCACTGCGCCGCTCGGGTCACCGCTCGAACACTTATCCGTCATGGCGTTCGTGCGCGCGCCGGAGGCTCCGTTCGCGACCGGTTCACTGGTGACCTCGGTGGGTGCGCTCACCGCGATCCTGGCCGGGGTTGCGGTGCTGGTGGCCTACACTCTGGCGCGCGACGTCTATTCAGACGTGAGGTTCGTACGCGAGCGCATCGTCGAGATGGCGCGCGTAGAAGGCGAACCCGCCGTAAAACCAATCCCCGTGCGCTCGGTGGATCAGGTGGGACTGTTGACCAGCGCTTTCAACGTCCTGGTCGATCGCTTCGCCGCGGCTGAAAATGCCTATCGTCAGGATTTGGCGGGAGCCCTGGCATACGACCGAGATCGCAGCGCGTTTCTAGCAGCGCTGAGCCACGAGCTGCGCACACCGCTCAACGCCATTCTGGGTTTTGCCCAGGTGCTGCTGAGCGAAGTCGATGGGCCGCTCACAGACGACGCTCGAGAAAATCTGGAAGTGGTCCGAGCGAGCGGCGAACATTTGCGCGCGTTGATCGACGATATTTTGGACCTGTCGGCGCTCGAGTCGGGCGAGCTGCGCCTGAACCGCCAATACGTAGACATTCACGCCATTGCGGAAGAAGTGGTGCGCGAGGCTCAGGGCACTGCCGGCTCCAAGCCCATCCAGGTCGTCTTGCACGGAAAGCCAGCCAGCGCCTATGCCGACCCTCGGCGCGTGCGCCAGGTGCTCACCAACCTGGTCGGCAACGCCGTCAAGTTTACCGCGCAGGGGCGCGTCGTCGTCCAGGTAGACCCCAAAGAGGACTACGTGGGCATCTTGGTTTCCGACACCGGGCCAGGCATTGCGCGGGAAGAGCAAGCTTCGATTTTCGAGGAGTACAGACAGTCCGGTGAGCTTTCAGCGCAGCGCACCGGCAGCGGGTTGGGATTGGCCATTGCGCGCCGTTTGGTGCAAATGCACGGCGGCTCTATTGGTTTGGAGAGCAGCATGGGTTCGGGGTCGCGTTTTGCGATTGTGCTTCCCTCACAGCCCCCGGATCGGGGATCCAGAGCGCCCGAACCGGTGCTCATTGGTTCCTTGGCGCTGGGAGAGCCGACCGGATGAGCACGCCGGTTCCGAACTTGATCCGCCATGTGCTCAAGTGGCAGCTGGTGTTTTCGGCGGGCACCGCGGCGCTGATCGGGCTCTTGGCGCCTTCGCTGGCACTGCTGAGCGGACCGGTGGCGACTCAGGGTTCTATCGCCCTAGGGCGCGGCGTGCTCTTGGCCGGCGCATTTGCGCTACTTCGCAATTATCTGAAACTGCGACGGCATCGCTACGTGCTCCGCGCGCTGGCTCTCGGATCGCGCGCAGTCGAACCGTACGAGCTTGCTGAGCTCAGTGAAGAGCCCCACCGTCTGACCTGGGGTTTTAGCATCCCTTCGGTGATCGGGTTAATCATTTTCACGACGCTCCTCCGACCGAAGGTTTTAGATTTTGCCACCGGGATGACGCTGTGCCTGCTCGGATCGGTGATCGTGGCAGCGGCGTCTTTGCCGCTTTTGGTCCTGATTCGGTCGGCTTTTTTGCGCATCGCGGAACAGGCGGCTCCAGAGGTCATGCGGGAAGTGGTCGAGTCGACGCAGTTGCGCGCCGGGGTGCGCCGCCGAATCTCGAGGAGACTCTTGGCCGCCATGGCAACTCCGGTTGGATTTATCGCCATGGGTGCGGCTCTGATTTCCAATGCGCACTTGCGCCGGGCCGACGAGCGGGAGCGAGAGGAGTCGGCACGCGCGCTGGCCAGAGCGGTGCTCGAGCTCGGGCCGAGCGACATCGCACAGGCGGGGCTGACCGACGCCATCGAGCAAGCCAGGGCGCTCGGGTTTTCCACCACGGTGCGCACAGATCCCGACGAGTATCGGGTCGAATACAGAGCGGACGGCGCCGTGACCTTACACACGCCGCTCGAGACCGGAAGCGCGCGGGTTCGCCTGAATGGATCCACGGTGAACGTGCTCAGCGTCGTCTCTCTAGTTATCGCCGTGTGCGCGGTTCTGGTCGCCATGGTGCTGGCCGCGGTGCTCGGCGGTTTACTTCGCCACGATTTGCATGAAGCCACCGCCGGACTGCGCCTATTGGGAACCGAAGCCGTGATGCGCGGTGGCTCCAATTGGATGCTTCCGGCGCGCTTCAGTGTGGTGGCGGAGCTCGGGCGCGCAATCGAGCTGCTGGCAGCGCGCTTCCGAGTGTTTGCTCAGGCACAGGAGCGCGCCATTGAAGCGCGCGAACGCGCCGCACGGATGCGCGGCCTGTTCCTTGCCAGCGTCAGCCACGACCTGAAGAGTCCGCTCAATGCCATCTTGGGATTCACTGAGCTCACTCGGCAGAGCGGGCACCTCACGCCGGGCCAGGCCGAGAGCCTCCATCTCATCGAGCAGCGGGGCCAAGAGCTTTTGATGCTCATCGAGACCATCCTGGACGCGGCTCGGGTAGAAGCCGGTCAGCTTACGCTAATCCGCGACCCGATGAGCGCCCAGGAGCTAGTTCCAGCTGCTATCGAAATTGGAAAGAGCATGGGTGCAGATCAGCAGGCCGAGTTGGTGACCGAGATCACGCACCCGACTTTGCAGGTCGATGTGGACCGCGTCCGGATACCCCGCGCGGTGGGCACTTTCATCGGTCACGCCGTGCGCACGTCGAAGGGGCCATTTTTGCGGGTTCGAGCCACGGCGGAATCCGGGGAGCGGTTGCGCATTGAAGTACAAGTTCCGAGCAGCCGGCTGAGCTTGCGACAGCTCCAGGCGGCGCTCGACCCGGCGCGCTTGCCCGGCGCGACGGAGCATCGCGGACTGGCGCTGGGGCTGAGCCTGGCGCGGTCGGTGGTGGAATTACACGGCGGGTCAGTGCGAGTAGAGCAAATCGGCCTCGAAGACCTGGCTTTTATCATCACCTTGCCGCTTCTGAAATAATCCCCGTGTCACTGTCTACTTCAGCAACACAACATTTTTCAATTCCGGAAGCTTTTGTCTCAGGCTGAGCTTTGGCTCGACGGCGACCCCCAGCCGTGCCGCCTCGAACATCGGGACGTCGAACACATTGTCTCCGAAGCTCGCAAGCCATTCGGCGCCGTCGAAGAGCCGGCGCGCGGCGGCGGGCTTGGCATCTGCGTAGGGCACAGGATGCAGCAGGCGCGCCTGAATCCGCCCCGCCACGGTGACGGTCTCGGCCGCGGCGATGTCCGGCGGGGCAAAGGACCAAAGGGCTGCGGCGCGTTCCACAATGCCCTTCGGAGATGCTGAAATCACGACGGTTCTTAGCCCACTATTTCGCGCGTATTCCAGAATGGGCTCGAGCTTCCGACACAACCTCTGTTCGAGCTTCCGCTCGGCCAAAACCTGCTCGGTGAAACGGCGGAGCTCGCTGACCGACCAGCCAGCGTAACACCAGGTCATCATTTCGACCACCGCGCTCTCTGGAAATGCGCCTTGATGATAAGCGGTGTACAACGCGCGAGCGACCTCGGTGGCAGTTCCCCGCTCCGAGAGGCCGTGCGCGGCAGCCGCCTTTCGCAGCGCTTCCAGAGCCTCCTCCCGAAAGCGGTCGGCGTCGAGCGCGGCCTCGAACACGTCTTCACTGACGTCGCCCGACCACAGGGTCCCATCGGCGTCAAACGCCACCACTGCACCTTGGCCCCTGTGCATCGAAGCCAGCCGCTCAATGACCCCTACCGCATCCAGCCCGGTTATTTGGTCGGTCGGTTGCGCCACCAGGTTTCCGCCATGCGAAGATCTTCCAAAGTGTCGATTTCCATGTATCCGCCTGCGGTGTTTTCCCGAAACATCAACGCATCACGCTCCAGCATTTCTGACAAGAGGTCGATGAGATAAGCCCTTTCGAAGCTTCGACCCTCCCGATAGAGCTGGCCGGCGTGCATTGCTTCGGCGCCATCGAATTCCGAAAGAAACTGACGCGCCCCTTGGGCGGATAGCTTCATCACGCCGATGAACTCGCCGTGCGCTTGCTCGCTGTCGATGCGGCGGCTGATTTCCAACACTCGAGAGCCGTCCGCCCGGAGTTTTTCGGCGTCGCTCTCCGGGTGTTGCGAACGGTTCAGGTAACGTCGGCGCCACTCGGTATCACAACCGACCACGATAGGATTCGGATTTTCCAGCATTTTTCTGACCACCGCGCCTTCATAGACGATATCGGCGTAGCTCGACACAAAACCGTCCTCCAGGTACTCGCGAGCGCACAATAGGGAAAGCAAAATGTTGTTGTCCGCCCACCCGGCGTTCCGGACGAAGTGGAGCTCCGGATAACGCGCGCGTACCGCATGTTCGGCGTACCCCGCGATGAACACCACGTCGCTCCGCGAGAAACCCGCTTCCGCGAGCGCTTCCAGCACCCACTCCAACATGGGACGCCCCATCACCGGGACCAGGGCTTTGGGGATCTCCGCCGTTTCGTGCTCCAGGCGACTTCCGCGGCCAGCTCCGATGATCACTGCTCTCATGGGGAAAATTGTACTCCCATTTCTGCTGCAAATGGGCGAAAGCTACAAGCCCCGGGGACAATATTGGGATACAATGCGCGTGACCGAAGTCGTGATGCAACAGACCTTCCTACCAATCCTTGGTTTCATCTTCGCCTCGTCCATCGTCGGCTTCGGCTGCGGCACCACCAGCAACGACAGTAGCCGCTCTACCAGTGATGACGGCAGCATGGACGGTTTGGTGGTCGGTACCGGCGGCGCCCCCGGAACCGGAGGCAGCAGTGGAATGACCATCCCCACCGCTTGCTCGAGCGCCCTTCCTCCCGGCGCGCAACCGGTGAACACATCCCCGCCAGCCCACGTGGTCGGAACGGGCACCGCCGGCAGTTGCACCTTCAACGCCCTGAACTCGGTAGTGACTCAGGGCGGAATCATTACCTTCAATTGCGGGTCGGCGCCGGTCACCATCCCGGTGACGTCCACCTTGATGCTCCCGACCAACGTCGACACCGTCATCGACGGCGGTAACAAGATCACGTTGGATGGTCGCAATGCGGTCCGGATCATGAATTACAGTAGCGGCAACTGGATGGTGCTCGAGACGCGAGTAACGCTCCAGCATCTCACCCTAATCAACGGGAAAACCACTCCCATCGAAGCCATCCCCATGGCTCCCGCTCCGTGTTCGCAAGGCTATAACGACGGCGAAGGCGGCGCGTTGTACATGCGTGACGGCAATCTCACGGTCATCGACTGCACGTTCTCACACAATCAGGCTGCGCAGCTCGGGCCGGACACCGGCGGCGGCGCCATTTACATCACCGGCAGCAAACACGGGGCGCTCATCGTCGGTAGCGTGTTTACGGACAACTCGGGCAGCAATGCCGGCGCAGTCGGCGGCTTGTTTGCCGAGCTCGACATCTACAACAGCCTCTTCCAAAACAATAGAGCAACCGGGCACGACGCCAACAATAACGACCCGTCGAAGTGCAGCTACATGAACAACGGTCAGAACGAAATTGGTTCCGGTGGAAACGGAGGGGCGGTCTACCAGGACGGCGGGGCCTCTACGAATATCATCCTGTGCGGAGTCGACATCGTCAACAACGCGGCCGGAACCAACGCGTTCGGTGGCGGCGTCTTCATGACCAGCAACGACTGGTCCGGGACCATCGCTCTACAGGATTCGATCATCACGGGCAACACAGGCGGCTCGTGGACCCAGCTCCAACAAGGTGGTCCGAGTCTGGGCACGGCATTCGGCGTGAACGCCAAGAGTGCGACGGTGGTGAATTCCACGCTACAGGGGGTCTAGACTTCCCTTCCCCGATACCTTAGCCTTCGACATCCCGGACTAGCGCTACCACCAATAGAACCAGCGCTGCGAGAACCATGGGGCCGGCAATCCAGGACGCGCGCACTGGGCCCAGAGCAAAAGTGCTCCCGGAAACGGCCGCGTAAGCGAAATCAGCGCCCATGATCAATACGGCAACTACCATCAGCTTTAGCGGACGCGCAAAGCGACTCACCAGCGATGGCCCGCGAGTCGTATCCACCGCGCGCGCCACCATGCGCGTCGACGGGGGACGCGAAGACACGACGCCGGGCATGATTCCCACGTTGTCCAGCGGCGGGTTGCTTTGATGCGGCGGTGCGTCGGAACGAAATCCCCCTACCGAATCCATCAGCTCGAGCTCGGTTCTTGAGCCGATTGAGCTAGAAGAGCCGTTCTCAGCTGGTGCCGCGACCGCGCCCCGGACGGTCGGCGCGGAAGAAGAGACTCGAATCGGGCTGTCGGAAGCATGCCGGCGGAGGCCGGTCAAGACCGACTGACTCAGCTCGAAGTCGCTCCGCTCGGACGCTCCACCGAGCACCGCCGCCTGTAAGTCGCTCCAAAATAATCCCACGCTTCCGTAGCGATCTTTGGGATCGACGGCCAGCGCTCTCTCGAAAATCGCCTGCACTTCGTCCGAAGTTTCCACCCCTAGGCTGCGCGGGGTGGGACGCTCCCGATCATCGATCGCAGCCCCGAGAATCGCGTGGGCATCGCCTTCCAGGGGCGGCCGGCCGATAGCCGCCTCCACCACGGTCAGCGCGAGTCCCCACACGTCGGTCCACGGTCCCGTTTGACCGAAGCGTTTGGGGAGCCATTGCTCCGGCGCGCCATATGCCGGAGTGAATGCCGCGAGCCCGGATTGCTCCGAAGACAATCGGCCAACGATCTGCGTAGCGGCGCTCTTCACTTTCGCAATCCCAAAGTCCAGGATTTTCACTTGCGTCTCACCGTGCGTCTTGGCGATAAACAAGTTTTCCGGTTTCAGGTCGCGGTGCACGATGGAAATCGGGCCATTTTGCGCGGGAAGGTTGTGAGCGCGTGCAAGACCCTGCGCCACAGGCTCTAGCATGCGCACCACCGTCTCTAGGGGCAGGGGTGGCTTCCCCTGCAGCCTGCGGGTCTCGATGACGGCATCCAGCGAGCGTCCATCGAGCCACTCGAGCGCAATGAAGGGGATGAACCGGTTTTGCTGATTTTTGATGGTGCCCACGTGCAGAGGCCGCACTACGCTGGGTATGGCGGCCGAAAGCCGGAACAAAAGCTCGGCTTCCTCTCGAAACTTCTCCAAAAAATCCCGTTCTTGCTCGGGCGACAGACTGCCGGGGACCTTTAAACACTTGAGTGCCACGTCGGCGCGAAATGCCTGGTGATGCGCTCGGTAGACGACGGCGAAGCCCCCTTCCCCCACGACTTCATCCACCCGGAAGGCGCCTTCTTGTGTGGTGCCCAGAATCCCGAAGACGTCTTCCGTCACTTTTTACCGAGTGTACCGGTTCATCGCGATCGCAGTCGCAAAATCCGGCGCCGGCGCGGCCGCCGCCATACCACCCACGCCAAACCAAGTCCGCCCAGCCACGCTCCGCCCCGCGTCCGGCCGGGGAACTGACAGCCGCAGCCACCGCCCTTTTTCCCGGTCGCCCCTCCGCCGTCGACGGCGGCATCCGCCCCGCCGTCATCGACCACCGGCAGGGCTGCTTTCAGCCCGAGCCAGGGAATCGCAGTTTGTACAACTTCGGCCGGGTTTATCTGGGTTCGACTCTTCCGAGTCAGGTCGTCGGCAATCCAGATCTTTCTTAGGCCACGATAAGTGCGCGGCGCCTTGCCCCAGCGCCACTTTTGTGGAGTGTCGCACTTTGCGACCACGATGGAAGGATGAAAATTGTTGAAGCGCACCTGGTAGCGATTGGCCTTGCCGCCGTGTTTGACCTCAGTCGAAACGTGCCCGTCGGAGCCTTCGGGGACCCAAATGCCGCCTACCAGCGCGTCCGGCGCGGGCCCGATTTTCGGATCGTCGGTGAGCGTTTTTGCATCGTACCGGTAGTGAAGCCGCGTAACGTTGTACTTTTGCCTTTCTACCAACACCTTTCGACTGGCGACCGTCTGGCGCTCCTCCTCGAAGGTCTTCTTCGCTTCGCGCTTCTCCTTGGGCGTCTTTCCCTCCAGCGTTGCTTTGAATTCGTCCTCTTCTTCCTTGGTCAGGTCCGGCGGCTTGGGATTTTTTTCCTCCTCCGGCACGTATTGCTCGAACACATCGCCACCCAAGCTGAGCAGCTCGTGCAACTCCAGCGCCGGAGTGGGACACGGTTGCCCGCACCCCTCGCTCCACCAGGCAAACTCGTTGAGAAAGGCTCGAGGCTTCTGTTTTAGAATCCGATCGTAGATGGCATTGTAAAATTCGCCGACCCGCTCCTTCATTTTGAAGTCCACTTTGATATTGGTGGGGGGGAAGACGTTTTCGTAGTTTTTGACCTCGTAGCGCTGTTCCGGGTCGAACAGGTACAGAAAAAGCTCCTGCTTGTCCTTGGGCGACGCATTGATCAATCCCAACCGCGCCGGAATGGTGGTAAATTCGGTTTCGGTCCAGAACTGAATTGCAGACAGCTGCGCTCGCTCCGCTCCCAGCAGCTCGACGCGATGAGGGTCCACCTCCGCAACCAGAACCTTCTGTCCGCCCTGGGTGTAGAGAGCCAACA
>DASXTY010000803.1:0-10669 GCA_036505155.1 Polyangiaceae bacterium
CAACCAACGAGCTTTACGACGCTGCGGTGGCCGATGGGATGACTTCGCTGCTCCGCGATGGGCTGGCACGCGCGCAATCCGGCGAAACGTCGCTGGCCGAAGTGCTGAGGGTTGCGGGATGATTGCCACCACGGTGCACCGAGCGCGATCGATAACAGAGGTTATTGCTGCAGCGTTAGTCGCCGCCTGCGGGTTGCGCTTCGCGGGCGCCAGCATCGCGCATGCGCTCGAGCACGAGCTTCCTTCCAAGGATGAATCGGCAGCCAAGGCCGGTTCATCACGAAAGAACCCCACGTCTAATGAATGGTTGCGGGAGTCGTTGCCGCGCGGGGCCGAGCGTCTCGATCCCTCGGCAGGCACACCTCATCTAAACCCTTCGGGGGTCCCTAGCTCAAACACCGCGCCAGCGAGTGCCGTCAGCATGGCTCTGGTGGTGACCGCGGGGCCGCCGCGTTCTGAGGTCTATGTAAACGGCAGTTTCGTCGGCCACTCACCGTTCGTCGGTGACGCGGTCTGCAAAGCGGGCCGATCGGTGACAATCGAGCTGATGCCGCTAAAGGGGGCGCCGCTTCGCTTCGAGCGCCCGTGCCTACCCGGAACGCTCAGAGTGGAAAAGTGAAACTTCAATGTTAGCGGTCTGAAGGATCCGCATTGTTGGTCGTTGAGCGTGGGGCGGTTCGGTGTTTTCCGCTCTGGAAGCGCGGCTTTCGGATCTGAAATGGCGGTCGAGCTGGGTCGACGATAAGTGCCTGTAACCACGAGCTTGCCAAGCGGAACAGCAATTGCTAGGTATTCGCTGGGCGGCAACCCGTGGTGTCCCCCCCCTCCGCCCGGGATGCCGCCTTTTTCTTGTCCTGCGTCAGCGACGCAAACCTTCGGGCGCGGGCAGACCCAAACGGACCATTTCGCCGTTTTTTGGCAAAAGGCCCGCGTTTCGTGCGAAGAGCGGCCAATGAGGGCAGCGGCAACCCTCGCGCTAACCCTACTCGCTCTGAGTTGTTCCAAAGGGCCAGATGCAACTCCTGCCCTGGCTTCCGTGAGTAGCGCGCCGGCCGCTCGCTCTGCGGCGGTCTCACGGATTCCTCCGCTAGTTTCGCTGGGCGGCGAAGCTCAGCCGCTACCGACCAAGGTCCCGACACCGGGCGCGCCGTGGATCTATGCGCGCTCGCTCCGCACCTGGGTCCATGAGGCTCCCCAAAAAGGCTCGTCTCGCCTCGGATATTTGAGAGCCGGGGCGTCATCCCCCACCAGCGCAAAACCAACAGGTCTGGATGGATGTGAGGGTGGATGGTTTGGGGTCGAGCCCACTGGATTCGTTTGCGCCGGCACTAGCGCGACTCTCGACCCGCAGGATCCAATTGTCCGCGCGACCCAGGACCATCCCGCCGATCCGAGGCGCAAGCTGCCCTACATCTACGGCGTGGTGCGGAGGCAGGGGCCGGCGTACATCTCGTTGCCTACCGCCGAGCAGCTCGAGCGCGCCGAGCCAGGCTTTCCTAAAAGAATGGCGCGTTGGCTCGCAGCCGAAGGGGAGGTGGGAGCAAGCTACGGGGCCGACCTATGGTTAGGGGGCGCTTCGGAGTCGGTCGATCCCAAAGTCGTCTGGGAACAAGGGCAGAGCGACGCGTTGCCGGAGTTCTTGCGCAACGGGGGGGTCGCGCCGAACATTCTCGATGTGCCGCGTTCACCGGGCGCGCTCATCGCCGCGGAAGCGAAGTTGCGAACCGGCTACGCGTTCTATTACACCCTGCTCCACCAGGGTCGTCGCTACGGGCTCACCACCGACCTGATGTTTCTGCCCACCGATCGCTTACGGCCCATTCGCGGCTCGGATTTTCACGGGGTGCAAATCGGCAAAGACATCGATCTTCCTTTCGCTTTCGTACGCCAGCCAAAGGCTCATTTTTGGCTCTATCAGCGCTCAGCCGATGCCCTGCTCGACGCCGGACCCGCCGACTACCGCGCTGCGGTCAAGCTCACCGGGAAGCAGAATTTCTTCAACGGCCGGCTGTATTATGAAACCGTGGACGAGAAATGGCTCAGTGATTTCGACGCATCCAGAATCGACCCGGCAAAAAAGATGCCGGGCTGGGGCGCCGCCGGTGAAAAATGGATCGACGTGAACATTACCAAACAAACCATGACCCTGTACGACGGCACCAAGCCGGTCTACGCGACCTTGGTGTCGACCGGTGAAGCTGGCCTGGAAGATTCACAACACACCACGGCCACAAAACGCGGCATCTTTCGCATCCACACCAAACACGTGACCGCAACCATGAGCTCCCAGGAGCTAGGCGAGGAATTCGAGCTTCGCGACGTCCCCTACGTGCAATATTTCGACCGGCAAGGGTACGCACTACATGGAGCCTATTGGCATGATCGCTTCGGCATGCCCAAGAGTCACGGGTGCATCAACTTGTCTCCGGAAGACGCGCGCCGGGTTTTTTATTTCACCGAACCGGCGCTACCGCCGGGCTGGCACGGCGTATTGCTGCCCCTTAAGGGAACTGTGCTCTTTGTGCACCCCTGATGGGGGGAACTGGGAACCATCCTGTTCCCAGCTGCGCGTTCCTCTCTCAGCCGCCGTCCACACCGGCGTCGCCCTGAACTAGGGGGCAGTTGGTTGGCGCCTGTACCTCGACGCTCACTTCGTCGAAGACGGGACCTCCATCCCCACCGGCGAAGGTGCTTCCGTTGTCATTCAAAAGTGTGGCGCGAAGTTTCTGCACCCCCGAAACCGTCGAGAGCTTGGAAAAATCCAGGGGCACTATGGTGATGGCCGAGTCGGATGACAGCTGCGGAGGTCCGTCAGCAGGCCCCGCCTCGAGCCGAATGAAACCGCATTGCAGGGTTGCGCCGCATCCACCGGGGGGACGCAGTGTCCAGTTGACCAGTCGGCGCGAGTCCGAGTCCGGATGCGGGCCCACCAAAACCGCGGCGCTCAGATCGCAGCCCAGCAAAAGTGGCTGCGAGTCGCCGCGAAGCCAGTGAACCTCACCGGTTGCTACAAGCTCCAGGATTTGGATCTCAGGAGGTCCCGCGGGTTGAGGGGGTCCCTTGCTCTCGTTGCTGCTGCAGCCTGCTCCGCCGGAGCTGAGCGCCAGGGCCAAAAGGGCGGCTAAGTTTTTCATGGTTTTCGGGAGGGTTGGTATCGACACAACCGGGCCCGAAAGCTACCTCGAATACTGCTCGGCTCGCGCCCCCCTTCTCCCGCCGATTCGAACCCGAGAACACCCGAGATCCGTCCTTGCTTGACCAGGCTCACCTCGGAAAGCTGGAGAGAGCCGCCGGGCGTAATCAAGAATCCGCGCCGCCCAACGCGCGCTGTGGGAACCGCATACGGGCGATCGGGCCGTCCGGGAGTGCCACCGTGCGCCGCGTGGCCGGCCCAGGCATATTCGCCGGGACCTAGGTTGGCTCCCGGTGGTGCGATAACCACAACCGTCACCGAAGCCTGAGTATCCGCGTTGGGTGGCACGAAACGTCCGCAGTCGAGCTCATAGCTCGCCAGGGTCAGGGTGAGCTCAGTGCCGGCGCCGGGAAGCTCAACGTATTCGGCCAGGGCGGACTTAGGGGAAAACTCGAGCTCGATCTCTCGATTTCGTCCCAGGGAAAGACGCACTAGGGAGCCCGACTCCGCGCGACAGGAAAACGCGGCCCCCGCGGCGATCAGCATTGCAACCACGGGTAGGGACGAACGGGCCACAGCATTCTGATCGCTTCCCGAACTTACCGTGAGATGCAACAGCGCATTTAAATCTAATGCACTAACCTATTGAAATTACTGTGTTATCATTAGTGCTCGAGCGGAGGGTTTGTGGACCCGCCGTGCGCGTCTCTTGCCACTAGGCCTCAAGCATCCGCTGGCGCTCGCAGGGGCCAAGCCATCGTGCCGATGCGGCTCGCAACGACCGAGAGCGCCGCGCGCGTTTCTGCGAGACCGGCGCGTTGGCGGGGGTCGCGGCGCAGGCACGCAGCGAGCACCACGCTGAGCTCATAAAATTCTGGAAACCGGCCTAAATTCATGAGGTTACCGGGCCAACCATCATGGGAAAGATGGGCTGAAAGGAGCTCCATCTCGTCTTCGGCGTCGAACAGCAGTTTGCCTGTCAAAAGCTCGAAGGCGGTGCACCCGAATGAGTACAGATCGCAGGCGGCGGGCGAAGGTAGAACCCCCTTTGGTGTGACGCCCAAAATCTCAGGCGCACAATATTCAACCGTGCCGCAGCCGGGACGCACGTGGCGTCCGCTCAGCCCAAAGTCGACCAGGACCGGAGTGTTGCCGTTTCTGAGAATGACGTTTGACGGTTTCACATCCAGGTGTCCGACGCCCGCCTCGTGCATGGCTTGTAGGCCATTCAAGATGCCGTCCAAATAACCGAACGCCTGCCCGGTTTGAACGCTGCGGCTGCGGATCAGCCGGTCGAGCCCGAGCCCCTCGATGAGCTCCATCACCAGGATCGGCTTAGGCCGTGCGGACAAGTCGAACGTAACAAACCTCGCCAGGTTTGGGTGTTGGGGCAACCCTAAGAGCGCCCCTGCCTCCTCTCGGAACATTTGGAAAAACTCCTGTTCCGAGAGGCTCCGGGCCGTCGTGGGATCGTATTGGGGGACTTTCAGGGCGAATTCTTCGGCGTTGGGGTGGTGGCGCTCTTCGAAACGGCGAGCCACGAACATCGATCCAGCTCCTCCGCTGGCGAGGGCTCGAACCACGTAGAATGCGCCGAGGGTACGCCTCGGCAATAGCCAATCGGGCAGGGGAGCACGGCGCGCCGGAGCCAGCACCACCTCCACATCTCCGGCGGCCGCAACCGGTAGAAAACGGATCTTGTCGAGGATTACGCCGGACGCACGCGCAATGGGCTCGGGCAGACCCGAAGTGAGCTCTGCTGTTGCCATCGCTGACTGCTCCTGGTTAGCCGGGATTCCCGTCGCCACGGTGCGCTCGACCAAAGCGGAGAGTGGCGCGACGTCCGCCACCACCGAGATTGGCTCGAAGTCGCCCCCGAGCACTCGGCGCACCGCGCCCGAAAGCATTTGTCGCAACGCTTCGGCCGCAGACTCGATGAGCCCCACCACGTCCACCCCAGTCCCAGAGGCGTCCACCAACTCGCTCAAACTGTGAGCAGTGGCGCAGGTTTCGAGCCCGCGGGCGAGCCGGACCATCACCTGTCGCAAGGCTTCGCTGCGATAAGAGCCGCCGGTGGCAATGTGACGGCTGAGAGATGCGAGCCGGGCGGCCACTTTCATCGCCCCATCGTCTTGTCCGTCTTCGGCTTCGTCGGGTGCCGGCTCCAAAAAGTCGGCATATGCGCCAAACGTCGGTCCGACGTCCGAGCTGGTGGAGGCCTGAGCGATGGCTCGGATGCTGGCCGGCTCCGTGAGCGCGTGCATGCATGCGAGCAATAAGTCGCTGCCTTCGTAGACTCCTTCGCGCACGGCTGCGTCGAAACTGCGCGCCAGCGTCGCGCACAGGATTCGGTGCACGGATTCGTCGGGGCCCGCTGAAAGCCGCGCCGCGAGCACGCGCACACAACGGGCTACGCGGTCGCGAAGGACGCTGACGTCGGAGTCTCGGTGCGCCGTTTCCAGGTCTACCAGATGCAGCAGTGCGCGAAGGCAGCGCTGGTTCGCCAGCGCAATCGGGCGGGACCATTCAAGCTCCAGGGTCCGCTCCTCCGCATCCAGCAACCATCGCCCCAGCCGATCGTAAAGCTCGTCCATTTCGGGAGCCGAAACGTCCGTCTCGCCGGGACGACGCCCGAGGAGCATTAAGTCGTACAGGCGGGGGCGTTCCAAAATGCCCGCATCCAGGTCACCCAACGCGTCCAATGTCGCCGGTAGGTGTTCGAAGTCGAAGGGATCGCGCCCGAGCGTCTCCATCAGTTCTCGCGCGCGGCCTGCAGCGCTTTGAGCCAGCTGGTGCGCCTCGCGCGCGCCGGTTGCCTCATAGGCCACCAGGGCTTGGCGAATGCTTTCCTGAAGCGTTTCCCGCGTCGCATGCTCTGTGTCCAGCGCTCGCAAAGCTCTCACTGCGAGCCCCGGAAGAAGCGAAGGCCGCGTGTCGCCGCGCTTAGAGAGCAGCTCGTAGAGCTCTCTCGCCACGTTGACTCCGAAATTTGGGTTTTTTACGTCATTGAGCAGGGCTGCAACGGCTTCGGCGACGTCCGCCCGCCGGCTCGCGCTGATGCGTTTCAGTAGCTCTTCGGCGGCATCGGGCTCGGCCTCGATGACCCGAGGCAAACCCAAAACCATAGTCGCTGCGATTCCCCGGTCGCTCTGCGCAAGCTCACCGTGCAAAATGCGTTGGCAATCCGCCAGCCCGGCTTCCGGATCCGCTGCGACCCCGGCGGCCAGCGACACCGCCGCCCGCCGCCACTCTGTCGGTGAGAGGGCGGGATCCAAGCCGACTTCCACTTCGCCTCGGAGTCGATCGTCCACGCAAGCTAAAAGCCCTCGCGCCACCGCAGCGTGCCGCCACACCAAAGGCTCGCGGTCCGCCAGCAAACGCGTGAAATACAGTCGGAGCGACTCGTCGCACAAGAGCTCCTGAGCGTGCGGATCTCCCTGTTGGGAGCGCACCATCGCCTCGCGCGCCGCGTGCTCGATGAGCTTTGCGGCGAGCCGGCGCGCGGGAAGAGCTCCGGACGAAGGCCGCTCAACCCAGTGCTCCCGCAGCTCACGACGGGTGACCAAGCTGAGGGCGAGCGCGTCCGCGTTTGCGGCATTGCCGACTGGTAGGTCGAACAACAAGCCGACGCGGGCGCGCATGGTTGACTTTTCGAGCACCCGGCCCGAGCCGAGCGCCATGCGTGTGGCCACCGCTGCGAAGGTGGCCGCGGTACCTTCGTAAAGCCGGGCGAACACGCGGCGTCCGAGTTCCCGACGATTGCGGCCCGCTCCCAATGCGGCCATCATTTCGTAAAGAGCGACCGCTGCGGACCCGGGCGCGATCCAGTCGAGGTCGTCGACCAGCCCGGTTTCCAAGGCGACGGCCACCGCGCGTTCCACCTGGTCCGGCGCCACTCCATCCAGTGGGGGCGGTCCAGTGACCCGCACACCTTGACTCAGCGCCGTGATGGCTTGCCGCCAGCTGGCACGCCGCTCAGCGGAGTCGGTGATCCGCTGCAGCATTACCAGCGCTTCGACGGGGTTCGGTCGTGGACGCACGGGCCCAGTCCTCATATAGCCGGGAAATACTTCAAAAGCTAAGGGGAAAAGGCATCGACTGGCGAACCCCAAACGCGTGGCGATATTGAAGTTTGCTCGCCGACCCACCCATCGCATGCACGCCAGCTTGGAGCTCAACCCACCTTCGAACGAGCCGGTTCTGACCTATGCGCCTGGATCCACGGAGCGGGCCGCGTTGATCCGGGAGCTCGAGCGACAAGCCAGCACGCCGGTGGAAGCCCCGCTCGTGATCGGAGGGCAGGCGGTTTTGTGCGAGCCGATGCGGGATATTCGGGCGCCGCATCGACATTCGGTGCGCCTCGGCGCGCACGCCGTGGCAGGAGCCCAACACGTGGACCGGGCGATTCAAAGTGCGATGGACGCGCGCGCCGGCTGGAATCAGTTGAGCTTCGATCAGCGCGCGGCGGTTTTTCTCCGCGCCGCCGAGCTTTTGTCGGGCCCGTGGCGCCAGCGGCTCAACGCCGCCACCATGCTCAACCAAAGCAAAACCGCGCCGCAGGCCGAAATCGATTCCGCCTGCGAGCTCATCGACTTCTTGCGGTTCAATGTTTACTTCGGGACGAAGCTCCAGGCCGAACAGCCGCTCAGCACCACCGGCGTGCGGAACCGAATTTTTTACCGTCCGCTCGACGGTTTCGTCTACGCGGTAACGCCTTTCAATTTCACGGCCATAGCCGGAAATCTCCCCACCGCACCGGCGCTCATGGGGAATACCGTAGTCTGGAAGCCGTCTCCACACGCGGTGCTTTCGGCCCACCATATCATGCAGCTTCTCATGGAGGCGGGCCTTCCAGACGGCGTCATCAATCTGGTCCACGGCGATGCCGAAGCCATCAGCGAAAGCGTGCTTTCGAATCCGGCGTTTGCCGGTTTGCATTTTACCGGCTCGACCACCGTGCTACAGGGCTTGTGGCGGCGCATCGGAGAGAATCTGCCCCGATACCGGTGTTATCCGCGCATTGTGGGGGAGAGCGGCGGCAAGGATTTCATTTTTGCTCATCCGAGCGCGGACCCCCTAGCGCTGGGAACCGCGATCATTCGTGGCGGCTACGAATACCAAGGGCAGAAATGCTCGGCGCCGTCCCGGCTGTATCTGCCGCGCTCGCTATGGAAGTCTTTGGAGAAGTCGCTGTGTGAGGAAGTCGCCCAGATCAAAGTCGGCGATCCCGCGGATTTCTCGAATTTCATGGGAGCGGTGATCGGCAAGGACGCTTTTCGGAAAATCACCGGCTACCTCGACTTAGCAGCTAGAGACCCGAGCTGCCGAATGGTTTTCGGCGGCGACTCCAGCGACGAAGAGGGATATTTCATCCGGCCGGCTCTCATCGAGGTGCAAGATCCAAAGCATCGATTGATGTCTGAAGAGATTTTCGGCCCCGTAGTTGCGGCCTGGATTTACCAAGACGACCGTTACCAGCAAGCCTTGGAAGTCTGTGAGCAAACCAGTCCCTACGGGCTCACGGGCGCCATCTTCGCGCGCGACGCGCAAGCCGTGGAGCTCGCTCAGCAAACGCTTCGCTCTGCCGTCGGCAACTTTTACGTCAACGACAAGCCGACCGGAGCGGTGGTGGGACAGCAGCCATTCGGCGGAAGCCGGCTTTCCGGCACCAACGATAAGGCCGGCGCCATTTTCAACCTGCTTCGATGGGTTTCACCCCAAACCATCAAGGAAAATTTCAATCCGCCGAGGGACTGGCGGTACGCGTCTCAAGGGTAGAAGGATGGCTTGATACAAGTCGTTCGTCTATTCAACCTGTGCTATGTTCACAAGGGTTTGCAATACGGCACCACCGTGTATCCTGGCGCTGAGCGGGAACTCGAAAAGTTATTCGATCAGATCGACAAAGGGGAAGTCATCTCGATTTGATACCCTCCGCACATGAGCATCGCACGAGACGAAGGCGTCCTGGTAATTGCCCACGGCACGGTGAGCGATCTCCATGACTTGCCCCAGTTTCTAGAGCGCATTTTGGGGCGGCCCGCCAGCCAGGGGCATGTCGCCGAGCTCCGAAAGCGTTACCAGCGCATCGGAGGCTCGCCGCTCTATGAAATCACAAAAGAACAAGCGAGGCTCTTGTCGCGGCGACTGGATGCGCCGGTGCTCCTGGGAATGAGACTGTGGCGACCCAGTATCGAGGAATCGCTAATCGGAGCTGCGCGGCTGTCCCTCAGAAAGCTATGCGTGCTGCCGCTCGCACCGTTTAGCGTTCACGTGTACCGCGCCGCGGCGGAGGAAGCGCTCGAGCGAGTGGCCCCGAAGCTCGCCTTGGTCCCGAGTCTCGTGTGCGTCGAGCCGTGGGGGAATGAGCGCGCGTTCATCCGGGCGCACGCCGACAAAGTAGCACGGGCGCTGGAGCAGTGGCCGGGTCCAGGGCGAGACGCCGCAGTGGTGCTCACCGCGCACAGCTTGCCGACCCGGGTCATCGCGAGCGGTGATCCGTATCAACGCCAGGTCGAGGCTTGTGTCCAAGCCATTGCGACGAGCTTGGGGCAGAACTGCGAGCTCTGTTATCAAAGCCAGGGCGTCGGCGGAGAGTGGCTCGGCCCAGATGTGCGCTCGACGCTGGAGCGGCTGGCGGGGCAGGGGAGAAGCGCGGTTTTGCTGGTTCCGATCGGCTTTTTGGCGGAGCACCTGGAAACGCTCTACGACCTGGACGTGGACGCAGCGAAATACGCCGGCGAGCTCGGAATGGAGCTCCGTCGAGTGGCAGCGCTGAACTCCGACCAAGGGCTGATTGAAGCAATGGCGAATGTGGTCGAGCGGGCGCTCGGCGTATCGAACTCCGCGGGGGTAAGCTGAGGCGTCTTTCGGGCGATTCACCCCCAGAGAAAAATTCTCCGCCGAATTTTGCTAGTGTGCGACGGCATTTATATGGCGAACTACGGACTCGGCACACTAGCCTCAGCTACCCAAGCACCGGGGCGGTGGCGCACTCGGGTCGCCGTCCTCGGACTGGGGCTAACCGTTTTTTTGGGCGCCGGTTGCCCGTGCGTGCGGGGCGCAGTGAACGCAAGCCCTGGGCTAAGGTGGTGGCTGTTTTCCAACTTCGGCGCACAACGCATGTGCCCCGAGATGCTCAAGCGCGGAGCGCCGCTGAAGCTCACCCCCGATGGAAACACGGTGGGGAGGTTCTTTCCAAACCGCTGCGGGCATCAGGTCGACGATGCGTCGCAAACGGTCACCATCCGCTTTGGCGGAACCGGCTTCGCTTGGACTCCCATCGCCGGGCGCGTTGGATTCGCGGCCGACGCAGCGGTGGAATATCGAATGGATTTCTACATGGCCGAAGATGCAAACTACATCTGGGCCAAGACCAATCGAATCCTCGAGGGACCAACTTTCAGTATTGGGTCGATTGAAAACAAGCTCGTGGATTGGGCGACCCATACGCCGGTTGGTTACATGGCGAACACCTTCGGGACCCAGATCGTTTCCAGTCAGATTTCGCAGGGCTTTACCGTGGTGCACACGGAC
>DASXTY010000804.1:0-1917 GCA_036505155.1 Polyangiaceae bacterium
GCCAGCAGCGAATACACCAAGGGACTCACCCGCGCGGGTGTGTTGATGGGCACCCCGGAATACATGGCTCCGGAGCAGCTTTACGCTGCCGATAAAGTGGATCATCGCGCCGATATCTATTCCATCGGGGCCATGCTCTACGAGATGCTCAGCGGCAAGCGGCCGGTGGACGCGGAAGAAGCGGAGGTGATCGTCGCAAGAGTGGCAGCCGGAGAGGTGAGGCCCCTGGCTGAGGTGGTGCCCGACGTCGATCCCGAGTTGGCCGGTGTGGTGAGCAAAGCGATGTCATTGGACAAGGCGCAGCGATTCGACTCCGCCCGCCAGATGCGCCTGGCCCTCGCCAAGTGCGCCGGGGAGTTAAGCCATGCGGGGCGATTGGCGGCGCTTGGAGCAGTTCCGTTTCCGGCGCGCGCGCGACCAAGCGGTGCGCCCGCAGAACCGAGCACGGGCGATCAGGGGATCTCTAAAGTCCAGGAGCAAGAGGCGGGTCCCAGAACCGGCACGCTTCCACCCGAAGAACCGCCCCCATCCGATAAATCTGGGCCAGAGCAACCGGTTCACGCGCACGGCGTCGAGATTTCCCCGGTGTCCGTACGGGCAGCGACACCGGACATAGCAGCCCTTGCTTCGGCGCGACCCGCAACGCCTCGCATGGAGCAGGCGCCCGCGTCGATTCGAGCCGGGGAGCTGGGACCATCGACTCGTCTGGACCCTCCATTAATGGTCACGGTGGGCGATGACCTCCCGCAGCCTTTCGCTGGAAGCGGAACCGAGCACGCCGCTCCGCCGCTTATCGCCAAGCCGCCAATGGGTGCAGTCGAAATTCCGGGGCAGTGGCAACCTCCGTATGGCGCTGCCCCTCGGCACCCGAGCTCACAGTTTCCCGCTCACAGCGCTTTCGGAATTCCACTACCCAGAAGGAAGCGCACTTGGGGCGCGTTACTCGCCGTCCTCGCGCTGCTCCTCGGTGCAGCCTTGGCGGCATTCGTGATCATGGCGATTGCGATGAGTCGGCGTGAAGATAACGAGCTTGCGCCTCTCAGTCCGAGCAGCGAACCGCTTCCGCCAGCAACCATCTCCGCTCAAGGCGAAAGCGAAATATCCAGCGTTGGTGCACATCCGCCGAACGTTGGGTCGCCCCAAGCCGCACCCACGGCAGGGCGAGCCACCACCACGCAGTCCGGTACCAACCGACCGGGATCAGATGCGGGCGCAGGCACCCCAGACGCCGGATTGTTCCCCTTTGCGCCCTTTGTCCTGCCGAGCGGCCTTCCGATCCCCACCATGCTGCCGAGCGGGCTGCCCTCTGGATTTCCCCAGTTTCCAGGGGTTTTTCCGACTCCCCCCAGTTCGAGGAAGGTCAAGCCGAGAGACGCGGGGCCCTGAGTCGCCGGTTCGGAACTTTTTGGGAGGGCGAAACCTTGGAGAAACGAGGCGGGTGTTACGGGCCCTGCATGGCGCGCGCCGTGGTGAAAAAACTTCGAGTTGGAAGTGGGCGGCGGTCGGCTAATCGCTACACTGGCCCTGTGGTTGAGCCCTCGCTGTCCGAAGAAGCCGTGAAACAATTCGTCGCTTCGCTGCCCGATCGGTATCGCGAGCTCTTCAACTACGCGGCCGCCGAGGTCCACGCAAGGATTGCCCACGCGCGGGGCGACACACTGGCAAACGTGGGATGGTTTCTTTCGGATCGCGCGGGCGACGCGTTGTGCGTGGTGGCCGATGATCGATCCGGTCTTCTAGCCACTATTGCTGCGGCCTTTGTCTTGTGCGGACTGGATGTGATCGACGCGGAGGCATTCACCCGACAAACCTCGGGGGCGCGCCAAGAAGCGGTGGATTTATTTTGGGTCCGAAACGTTTCGACGGATGCGCAATCGAAGGTCGGTCGACTCGCGGACCACGACGTCGCCCGCATTC
>DASXTY010000805.1:0-4885 GCA_036505155.1 Polyangiaceae bacterium
GCACAACGACCTCTTGCGCTTCGATTTGTCCCGCTCCGCGCTGTTCAGCGGAATCGCCGCCCAGCTCAACCGACACCTGAGCGCGCGGCGCTCAGAGCCCGGTGATTCTGACGGCCCGGGACGAGCTGTGGACGGAGTGGAGCTCTCGTTTTCCGATCTAATCGAAAAACACCGGCAGGAATATTGTGATGGATGCGGCCGACATTTTCCTCCGCATACCAGGGTGTGCCCGTTCTGCCTGCAGCGGGGTCGTGTGCTCGGTCGGGTGCTCGGATACGCAGGCCGTTACAAGCGGCAAATTATGGTCATGGGCAGTTTGATGGTGCTCGGAATCGGGGTGGAGCTGCTGCAACCGCAGCTCATGCGCATTCTCATCGATGACGTGTTGGTGACGCGGAAGCGAGCCGACTGGTTACCCCTGGTGGTTTTGGGGCTGGCCTCGATCATGGCCATCGAACACCTGCTCGGAGCGGTGCGCGGCCGGCTGGGCGTCTGGGTGGGCAGCCATGTCACCAATAACATTCAGTTGGACGCGTTCAATCACCTTCAGCGTTTGTCCCTGTCGTACTTCAACCGGCAACAGACCGGTACGCTGATGTCGCGACTGAGCAACGATGCCCGGCAGATGCAGGGCTTTTTGGTGGACGGGATTCAGTTCACGGTGATCAACTTGCTCATGGTGATCGGAGTCTCGAGCATGCTGATCGTCATGAATCCGGTGCTCGGCTGTTTGGTTCTGCTGCCCATGCCCGTGGTGGTTCTGGTTTCATCCTGGGTGTGGCCGCGGCTGAAACACCGTTTTCGTATCTTGTGGGCCTCCACCGCGGCGGTATCGCGATTTTTGAGCGATGTGCTTACGGGTGTGCGAGTGGTCAAAGCGTTCGGCCAGGAGCCCGCCGAGATCAAGCGTTACGAGCTCCGGCTCGAACGCATGCGCGAGCACCTGATCAGCGCCGAAAATACCTGGCAAACTTTGATACCCGCGCTGAACTTCATTGTACAGAGCTCGGTGCTATTGGTGTGGTACTTCGGGGCGTTCGAGGTGTTCGTAGGCAGGCTCACGGTCGGTAAACTAGTCGCCTACATCGCGTACCTGGGAATGATGTTCGGGCCCCTGCAGCTTCTGACGCGGCTCAACGATTGGCTGGGCCGGTCGCTAACCGCCGCCGCTCGGGTATTCGAGATACTGGACACCGAAGCGCAGGTTAAGGACAAACCCGGAGCTATTGCACTCCCGTCGATCCGCGGCCAGGTCAGCCTGTCGCAGGTAACCTTCGGCTATGAGCCGCACAACCCGGTTCTGAAAGACATTTCGCTCGAGATCAAACCGGGTGAAATGGTGGGACTGGTGGGGCCGTCCGGCGCCGGCAAGTCGACCACCATCAATCTGGTCGGCCGGCTGTATGACGTCGACCAGGGGGCCATCCGTATCGACGGCCACGACGTCCGAGATCTTCTCATGGATGACTTACGGCGTCAGATTGGTTACGTGTTGCAGGAGCCGTTCCTGTTCAGCGGTAGCGTAGCTGAAAACATCGGCTACGCCCGTGCCACTGCAACCCAGATGGAAATCATCGAGGCCGCGATTGCCGCCAACGCCCACGAATTCATCATGAACCTCCCTGACGGCTACGACACCCTGGTCGGCGAGCGAGGGCAAAGGCTTTCCGGAGGCGAACGCCAGCGTATCTCGATTGCCCGCGCCATCTTGGCGGATCCGAAAATCTTGATTTTGGATGAAGCCACGGCCAGCGTGGACACGGAAACCGAAATGAAAATTCAGCTTGCCCTGCGCAAACTCATACAGGGGCGCACCACGCTGGCCATTGCTCATCGCCTGAGCACGCTCCGGCACGCGAGTCGCCTGGTGGTATTGGAACAGGGCAAAGTGGTGGAAGAAGGCACTCACGCCGAGCTCATGGCGAAGCCGGACGGCGTCTACCAGCGGCTGGTGAACATTCAATCCGAGTGGAGCCGCACCATCGCGGTTGGAGGTTAGTGACCCATGTCTCTGAGCTCTAATACCCGCCCGACCGCGCCGGAAATCAAATCCGAAAGCGTGCGCTGGCTCGCGCCCAATGAGTGCGAATTCCACTGGCAAGGGGGCGCCGCTCCGGTTCGGCTCACGCTCCAGGGGGACAGGTCTTACCTCAGGATTTTTGCCGTGCGCGCATTTCCACAAACCTATCCCGAACATTTCATCGAGCTGGTCGCGCCCTCGGAGGAGGGCCAGCCCAAGGAGCGCATCGGTATGCTGGAAAGCCTGGATGGCCTTTCCGCAAACGCCCGCCAAGCGCTCGCGGCTTGCTTGCAGGATGGCTATCAGGTGCCCCGCCTGACCCGAATTCTCAACATCCGTGAGCTCCGCCACCTTTATCAGTGGGAAGTCGAAACCGATCGCGGGCGCCATCACTTCGAAATGGACAGCGTCGACGAAAATCTGCGCTTGGTGGACGGTAAGCGCGTGGTGGTGCGCGACACCGACGAAAACCGATACGAAATTCGCGACCTTAGCAGCTTAGACGACCGAAGCCGCACCCTGCTCAGCCGGTATTTGTAGACCGGTGTCCAAACTGGGAACCAAAGCTAGAAAAGCGATGGGAATGGTTGATAGCATTTATCGGCGAAAAGTGCCATCATTACTTGCATGTTTCGCCGCCGACTCGCAACGCCATCCCGGTCCTTTTTCCTGCTCGGCCCGAGGGGGACGGGGAAAAGTACCTGGGTTCGTAGCGCTTTGCCGAAGGCGCAACTCTTCGACTTGCTCGATGAAGCCCGCTACCAAAGCTATCTGGGGGAGCCGGGCTTGTTCGGAGCCGAGCTGCGCGCGATGCCCAGGGGAACTTGGGTCGTGGTTGACGAAGTTCAACGGCTGCCGGGGTTGCTCAACGAGGTGCATCGAGCCATCGAGGAACGCGGACTCCGTTTCGCACTGACCGGTTCGAGCGGGCGAAAGCTTCGGCGCGGCGGTACCAACCTGTTGGGAGGCAGGGCGCGGCAGCTCACCATGTTTCCGTTCGTCCCCGAGGAGCTGGGCGCCGAGTTCGATCTAGAGGCCGCAATCGGTTACGGCACGCTGCCTTTGGTTTGGGATTCGGATGAGCCGGAACAGACTCTGCGCGCCTACGCGCAAACCTACCTGAAGGAGGAAATTCAGTCGGAGGCACTGGTCCGAAATCTACCCGGCTTTGCTCGATTTCTACCGGTGGCTGGATTGATGCACGCGCAAACCTTGAACGTGGCCTCGCTGGCCCGTGACGCAGCGGTTGCCCGCCAGACGGTATCCGGCTACGTGTCGATCCTCGAGGACACGCTCATCGCGACCACTCTCGGTGCATTCGAGGCAAGGCTTCGGGTGCGCGAGCGGCGCCATCCGAAGCTCTACCTGTTCGACCCGGGCGTCGTACGCGCTCTCAAGCGACAGCTCGGCCCGGTGACTGCCGAGGAACGAGGTCCGCTGCTAGAGGGGCTCGTCTTGATGTTGCTCCGATTCTATCGTGAACGTGCGGAGCTCTGCGAAGACATCTGCTATTGGGCTCCCGCCGAAGCTCGGACGACCGAGGTGGATTTCGTGATCTCGCGTCACAAAAAAACCGCCGCGATTGAAGTAAAAGCCACACGCAGGCTGCGTGGGACGGACCTCAGAGGACTGCGAGCCATCTCGGACCTGCCCGGCTTGACCCGCCGCATCCTGGTCTTTATGGGGCCCAGGCCGCTGGTGACCCCGGAGGGGATTGACGTATGGCCTTTTTCCCATTTCGCGCAGTCGCTAGCTGAAAACCGATTCTGGCCGTAGTTGCCGCTTAACATTTCTTCACACAACGCCCCCTAGAGGGTTTGCGATCGGGTCCCAGCTTGATGGTCGAGCCGCCACGCCGATGCAAAGCGGACGGCGCAATCGTAAGGAGATCATCATGTTTGGATTTGTTTTGGGAACCGCCTGCCTCATCGGTTTGGTCTGTGCCGTTGCTGGACGGCGGCATTACCGCGCTTGCGGCTCCGGGTACGGCTACCGCGGGCGTTTTTCGCCCTGGCACGCGATATTCGAAAGGCTCGACACCACGCCGGGACAGGAAAAGACCATTCGAATGGCAGTGGAAGATTTTCTAGAAAAAGCCCACGAGCTCAGGCGAGAGACGCGGCGTTCGCGTCGCGACTTCGCGCAGGCGTTCGGTGGAACGGTCCTGGATGAGGCCGCGCTGGAAGGCGCATACGGTCAGTTTAGCGAGCGGCTCGAACAGCTGAAGCAGCACGCAATGCACGCAATCGGCACCATTCACGAAGCGCTGGACGATCGCCAACGCCGGCGCCTGGCAGAGCTGATCGATGACGGTTTCGGGTGGGGTTTTCGGCGAGGCAGCCCGTACCGCGTTTGAGACACAAGACGAGCGGCAAACAAACACGTACACCAAGGAGTAAGTCATGCGACGTAGAGTTTGGATTGGCCTTTTGGCCTTGGGCACCGTGGTCGGTTACGGCCTCGGTTTTGCGAGCCTGAGACATCATCACGCCTACGGCTGGGATCGCGGTCATTGGGGCCGATACGATGATGGGGTTGCCGAGGCGTGCGCGAGGGCTGCGGAACGGGTCTACAGCGAGCGAGCCGCAAAAGCTCCGGATAAAGGCCGCTGACTTGGCCCCCAAGGTTCGGCGGGGAGGGCATTGTGCTCTCCCCTTCGTCCTTTACTCTTGTGCCCATGAAGGAGCACCGGGCGAGTGGAAATACTGCCGAACGCGAGTTCAGCCGGCTTACCATGCCGGCAAATGGCCGTCCGGGTTCTCATCATCGACGACGACGTGCGGCTTTTCGAGCTCTTGTCCAGTTACTTAGAGCAGAATGGAGTTTCCGCCGCGCGCGCGCCGGACGGCGAGCAGGGGCTGACTC
>DASXTY010000806.1:0-1531 GCA_036505155.1 Polyangiaceae bacterium
GCTTGGCGGCACCTGCGTCAACGTCGGGTGCGTTCCCAAAAAGATCATGTGGAATGCCGCCGCGCTCCGGGAATCGCTGATCGACGCTTCCGACTACGGGTTCGAAATCGAAGCGCGCCGCCTGGACTGGAAGCGCCTCAAGCGGGCGCGCGACGACTACGTCGCTCGTCTCAATGGGATCTATCGGCACAATTTGGAAACAGAAGGGGTCGAGCTCCTGAGCGGCTTTGCTCGTTTTACGGGTGTAAACGCGGTCGCGGTGGGTGACAGGCGCCTCAGTGCAGCCCATTTCCTGATCGCAACCGGCGGACATCCCAAGGTCTTGAACCTCGAGGGCGCCGAGTACGGAATCACTTCCGACGGATTTTTCGAGCTGGAGGAGCAGCCTCGGCGGGTCGCGATCATCGGGGCCGGTTACGTCGCCGTCGAGCTCGCAGGAATCTTTCACGCGCTGGGATCGGAGGTGACCATCGTGATGCGGGGCGAGCTACTCTTGCGCGGCTTCGATTCAGCGATGAGAGAGGCGCTGATGACGGAGATGGTCGAATCCGGAATAAAATTCCTTGTCGGCTCGACCCTGGCGCGGGTCGAACAGGACCCGAAAGATACGCTGCGCGTCACCACCAGCCAGGGCGTCCAACTCGACTGCGACTGCCTGCTTTGGGCCGTCGGCCGGCAGGCCAACACCCGCGAACTGGGGCTCGAGCACACCGGCGTAAAAACGGATGACGACGCAAACGTGGTGGTCGACGAATGGCAGGACACGACCCAATCCGGAATTTATGCGGTGGGCGACGTCGTAGGGAGATACCAGCTCACTCCGGTTGCCATTGCCGCGGGTCGGAAGCTCGCCGACCGACTTTTCGGCGGGCCGAGATTCAAGCTAGCCAAGCTCGACTATGACGATATCCCCACGGTGGTCTTTAGCCATCCCCCAATTGGAACGGTGGGGCTCAGTGAAGAAGACGCGCGGAGCCGCTTCGGCGATGCCGTGAAGTGTTATTCGAGGCGCTTTACCAACTTGTACCACGGTGTCACTCGGCGCAAACCGCGAAGCGTGGTAAAAGTGGTCACGGTGGGACCAGAAGAACGTATCGTCGGCATTCACGCGATTGGAATTGGAGCCGACGAAATGATTCAGGGCTTTGCGGTGGCGGTGCGCATGGGGGCCACCAAAGCGGACCTCGATCGCACGGTTGCGATTCACCCAACCGCGGCCGAAGAAATGGTGACGCTCATCTGACGTCCGGACACCGATACTATCTCCGGAGCAGCCACAGCAAAAGCGCGCTGATGAGCGCAATGGCCGCCACACCTAGGGCGGTCTTTCTCGCAGGCGAAAAGCCCGCGGCGCGTCGGCTTTCGACGGGACTACGGGGCGGAGGAGACGGCTCCGGCCGCTCCAAACGCCTTCGATCCCGTTCCGGCTTGACGCGCTTCGGCGTCCTCGGCTGGGCATCGCGACTCGGCTGAGCAGGCGCCTCTAGGGAGCCACTCTCGGTTGCAGCAGGTTTTGTGCGTGCTTTGGAGG
>DASXTY010000807.1:0-4009 GCA_036505155.1 Polyangiaceae bacterium
GAACCCGCCGTTGTCCCCGATCCCGCAACCAAGGGCGGAAATGAGAGTGGCCACCTCGGCAGACGCCAGCATGCGATCCAGCCGCGCGCGCTCGACGTTGAGGATCTTACCTTTGAGCGGCAAGATCGCCTGAAAGTGCCGGTCGCGCCCCTGTTTCGCGCTACCGCCCGCGCTTTCGCCTTCCACGATGTAAAGCTCGCTCAGCGCGGGATCTTTGCTCTGACAGTCCGCGAGCCGGCCGGAGAGCGCGGAGTTATCCAGCACTCCCTTTCGCACCACCTCCCGCGCTTTTCGCGCCGCCTCGCGCGCCTTGGCCGCGAGCAGCGCCTTTTCGATGATCTTGCGCGCGGTTTGCGGGTGCTCCTCGAAATAGCGGCCGAGGTGCTCGTTGACCGCGTTTTCGACCAGCCCCTTCACTTCGCTCGAGACCAGCTTGGACTTGGTTTGCGAGTCGAACGAGGGATCCGGGTGCTTTACGTGGATCACGCAAATCACGCCCTCGCGCGTGTCGTCTCCGGTCAGGCCGGCTTTGACTTCCTTGAACAGGTTCTGCGACTGACCGTAAGTATTTAGAGTGCGCGTGAGCGCGGATCGCAGACCGGTGAGGTGTGTGCCCCCGTCTTTGTTGTGAATGTTGTTGGCGTAGCAAAGGACCTGCTCCACATAGGAGTTGGTCCATTGGATGGCCAGATCGATGAGCACCAGAGACTTCGCCTCGCTGGATGCCACCTCCGCGGTGAAAGCGATGACGTCATCGTGCACCGGCTCTTTTTTCTGGCTGAGCAGTGCCACAAACTCCTGGATGCCGCCCTGGTATTCGTAGCTCTCGCTGCGCCCCTCGCCGCGCTCATCGCTCAAGTGGATGACCAGTCCCGAATTGAGAAACGAAAGCTCGCGCAGGCGATTCGCCAATATGTCGAAGTTATATTCGGTAGAAGTGAAGATGTGGTGGTCGGGCTTGAAGTGGATTTTGGTACCGGTTTCGTCGGTTTCCCCGATCGCCACCAAAGGCTCTTGCGGCTCGCCGCGCCGATATTCCTGAAACCAGAGCCGCCCTTCGCGTTTGATTTCCAGCCGCAGCCATTCACATACGGCGTTCACCGCGCTCACCCCCACCCCGTGCAGCCCGGCGCTCACCTTGTAGCTCGAGTGATCGAACTTACCGCCGGCGTGGAGCACGGTCATCACCACCTCGGCGGCGCTCACCCCCTTTTCGTGAATCCCGACGGGGATACCCCGGCCATCGTCCTCCACCGTCACCGAGCCGTCGAAATGCACGGTAACCCCGATGATGCTGCAGAAGCCGGCCAGGTGCTCGTCCACGGCGTTGTCGACCACTTCCCACACGAGATGGTGGAGCGCCGAGCCGTCATGCACATCGCCGACGTACATGCCGGGGCGCTTGCGCACTGCTTCCAGCCCTTCCAAAACCGTGATGTTCTCTGAGCCGTAGCCTCCGGCTGCGCCTGTTTCGTCCACCACCTGGTTGATCAAATTGAGATTCTCCAGTTTTCTTGCGCCGGCCGCCTGCGGCGGACCTGGCATCTTTCTTGCGCCGCGCGACGTTTTGCACCGGCTCGTGCGACCGACTCGGCGACGCTAGTCGGTAGCCGGCTGCTCGGCGCCCAGGCCGGGTTTCTGGCGCTGGACCCGCCTTACAACGGCAGCTAAATCGAGCAGCAAACGCCCATCGTCTATATAGCCATCGGAGCACCCCAGATCAAGCAAAAACCCTCCCAAAACCCCTGAATTTCATTGGGTTTCGGACGGCTTTTTTCCGCCTCACACAGGTCCGGCCCGCTCGAGGCGCCCGCCGCGAACCGCCCAATCCGCTCGCTCGAAATCTCCTTCGATTTTGGCCTTGAAAAATTCCGGGTGGGTGGTGGTCAAAAACACTTGATTTCTTCCCCGCGCCACAAGCTCGTGGACGGCAGCGCCGCGTTTGGTATCGAGCTCGCTCGATACGTCATCCAGGAGCAATACCGGCTCTACTTCGCGCGCCCTGCGCACGCACTCGAGCTCGGCCAGCTTGAGCGCCAGGGCCACAATGCGTTGCTGGCCTTGCGAGGCGTGGTGACGGGCGGACTGTCCGCCTACTCTAAGCTCGAGCTCGTCACGCTGCGGGCCAAAGGTTGCGAGGCGGCGCCTGAGGTCCGCGCGTCGTTGCCGCTCGAGCTTTTGCAGGAACGTTTCCGGCGACTGGACGCCGCCCGGTCGGTAGCCGAGCGTGAGCTCCCCCCCGGCGGAGAGCCTTTGGAAGAGTGGTTGCACCGCTAGATTCAGGGCTTCGACCGCAGCCGCGCGAGCCCGTGCCCAGCGCGCACCGTGCTCGGCCATCACTTGCTCGAAGGCGTCGAGCTCTTGCGCCGCATCGCCCCGAAGCTCGAGCACGCGCTGCCGCGCTCGGAGCGCTCGCAGGTAGCGGCGGCGGTCGTCGATGCTGACTGGCTCGAGGTAGAGGGCGAGCCGGTCCAGGAGCTTTCGTCGCGGGACCGCGGACCCCGAGACCAATTCGAGGTCTGCCGGATGAAACGCAACCACCGGAGTACGGGTGGCGTAAGCGGCAAGGCTTTCCGGTTTCCTGCCGTCGATCGACACCGAGTGGACTCTTGCTTGTAATACCGCCCGTTGCTCGCGCAAAAGTGGTTCTTCCTGGATGGTGGCTTGAACCGAGCAAACCTCTTCACCGTGTTGAAGTAGTTCGCTCAGTCGTTCGGTGCGAAAACTGCGGCTGGTGGCAACGAAATAGAGAGCCTCAAGCAGGCTGGTTTTGCCCTGGCCGTTGTCGCCGAAGAGCAAGTTGACGCCGCCGGCAGGGTTGAAAGCGTCGGCGCCGAGATTTCTAAAGCCGCGCAGCGCGACACGCTGAAAAATCACACGGCTCGTGACAGAATCGCCCGTTCTCAAATACGCATTGGCATAATGACTGCCAAATATCGAGAGTTAACCGCATCCGTGGCCGGCTTGACGGTCGCGGGGTCGAGCTCGCCGCTCAGGCCCAGAATAATTTCGTCATCCTCGATGGCGGTGAGCACATCCAGAAAATAGCGCGCGTTAAAGCCCACCGTCACTTCCGCGCCGTTGTATTCGACCCCCACTTCGTCGAAGCCTTCTCCGGCGTCGGGGCTTTCGCTCTCGAAGCGCATCTTGCCCGCGCTCAAAGTGAGCTTTACCCCGCCGGTGCGTTCATTGGCGGCGATGGAAACCGCCTTCAGGGCGTCAGTGAGCGGCAGCCGCGGCGCGCGCACCGCCCACTCCGTGGTTTCTGGGATCACCTGCCCATAGGGCGGAAATTGAGCGTCCACCAGCTTCACACTGAACTGAAAATCATCGATCAGGAAAAATGCATTCGGACCGCTTTGGGACAGATTGAGGACGGGAGCGGCGTTCTCCCCTGAGGCGCGGCGCTCGCCCTTGAATTCCTCGCACAGCCGCTTGAGCTCCAGCACCCCCTTGAGCGGAATCAAAAGCGTGGCGTTGGCGGGCTTGCCGCTCAGAGCGATTTCCATTTTCGACAGCCGGTGACCGTCCGTGGTCACCATTCTCACGCTCTGTCCTTCCCACTCGAAAAGCGCGCTGCTCAAATGCGGACGCGTCTCATCGGTCGAAATCGAAAAGTAGGTCCCGCTGATGAGCCGGAGCAACGCATCCACCTCGAGCTCGAGTGGGACCGCTTGCGGTTCCGGCTGGGGCAAGGCGGGGAATTCGTCTCCGGGGAGCCCATGCAACGTATATCGGCGCGCCGATCCCACCGAGCGCACTGTGGTCGTCGATCCGCCGTCGGTGGACACTGAGACTTGTCCTTCCGGCATCATGCGAATTCGCTCCAGCATCTCCCGCGCGCCGACCGCGACTGAACCGCCGCTTTCCACTTTGGCCGCGATCTTCCCGGCGACCGAGAGCTGCAGGTCTGTTGCGAGAAGTCGCAATTGATCGGGCGCATTGGCTTCCAAGAGCACATTGCCCAGCATCGGCATGGTGCTTTTCTTGTCGGCCACCGCCTGGCACC
>DASXTY010000808.1:0-1510 GCA_036505155.1 Polyangiaceae bacterium
GGAGGTGCACCAAGCGCTCGAGTGGGCGGAGCAGCGGAGCTTGGAAGTTCGTATATTGGGTGGCGGCAGCAATATCGTCGTTTCCGACGCCGGGATCGAGGGATTGGCGCTTCACGTCGCGATCCGAGGCACTCACTTCGAAACCGAAGCGGAGGCGGTACTGTTACGCGCCGCGGCTGGCGAGCCGTGGGATGCGCTGGTTGCGGATGCCGTCGAGCGAAACTTACAGGGCCTGGAATGTTTGAGCGGCATCCCCGGGTTCGTCGGAGCAACTCCGATTCAAAATGTCGGCGCGTACGGTCAAGAAGTCGCAGAAACCATTTCCCTAGTTCGGGTTTTGGACCGGCGCTCGCGGAAAATCGTCCATTTGAACAATGACCAGTGTCGGTTCGAATATAGGAACAGCCTTTTCAAGAGCGGCGACCCGGAGCGGTACGTCGTGCTCGAAGTCACTTATCGACTGGTGCCGGGAGGCGAGCCGCGCGTGCGCTACCCCGAGCTGATGCACCACTTGACTGAGCGAGGCGTGTCCGGCCGCCCTTCGCTTGCCGAGGTGCGCCAGAGCGTGCTCGAAGTGCGCCGTTCGAAGTCGATGGTGTTCGACGTTTCCGATCCGAACCATCGGAGCTGCGGCTCGTTCTTCGTCAATCCGGTGGTTTCACAATCCCACTGCGACGCCATTGAAAGCACAGCCACCGACGGGACCATGCCGCGCTATGCGCAGGCCGATGGGCGGGTCAAGATACCGGCGGCCTGGCTCATCGAGCGAGCTGGATTCAAGCGGGGAGACCGCTTTGGGTGCGCGGGCATTTCGTCTCGACATTCCCTGGCTTTAGTCTGTCACCAGGGCGCGCGGGCCGAAGAGGTCCTGTTGCTGGCCCGCCAGATCCGGGATCGCGTGGAGCAGCGCTTCGGCGTGCGACTGATGCCCGAGCCGGTGTTTTGGGGATTTTCCAACCTGGACGACGGGCTACCGGTGTATTGATTTTTCCCGGCTCTCAAGAAACCGGCGGCAGCTGGGCCGCGGCTCTGACCTGCTCGTAGACGGATTCAATCGCCTCGCTGAGTCTACCAGCGTCGTTGCCACCGGCTAGCGCCATGTCCGGGCGACCTCCTCCCGAGCCCCCCACCATTTGTGCGATGGGACGAATGATTTCCGACGCTTGAAACCGCTGACTCAGGGTCTTGGAAACGGTGAGCACCAGCTGCGCTTTGCCCGCCTGTTCGGATCCGACCAGAACGATTGCAGCCGAGCCGAGCTGGTCGCGCAGCCGCTCGGCCAGCTCTCGAAGAGCGCCGCGATCGCTTACCTCGGTTCGCACACCCAATACTTTGACCCCGCCCACTTCTCGCGCTGAGCGGAGCAGCGAATCGTAACTTTGGCGGTGGTCTGCGCCGAGCTGCCGTTCGAGCTCTCCAACTTTCTTCTCCAGCGACCGCTGCTCGGATAACAATTTCTGCACTTTTTCCGCGAGCGCGTCGGGCGTGGTTTTGGCAAGGCCCGCCGCTC
>DASXTY010000809.1:0-5229 GCA_036505155.1 Polyangiaceae bacterium
CCTAGAGGTATCGTATTCTTGTTATCCTTGGTTTTCTTTGCTTTGGAGTAACCCATTCAGACTCGCACACTAGGAACCACTTCTTTACTGGTTCTCGCCCTGGGTGCTTGCAGCGGTAGCGAGTTTCAATCCGGCGCCGGCACGGGCACCGGCGGCGTGTCCCCCGGCGGGACCGGCGGAAAGATCGGCAGCGGTGGAAAGGGCGGCTCCGGAACCAGCGGCTCGACCGGTACCGGCGGCTCGACCATCGGTACCGGTGGGATAGCAACGGGTGGCACTCCCGGCTCCGGGGGAAAAGGCGGAGCGGTTAGCACCGGCGGAGCGATCAGTGGCGGCGGCACCGGTGGCGTGACCTCGGGTGGAACCGGCGGCATTGCCAACGGAGGAACCGGTGGCGGCAGTTCGTGCGGTGCAAATATTGCCTGCCCAGGGACAGGAGGGACCGGAGGGACCGGAGGTGGCGGTCTGGGTGGCGTGGCTGGACTCGGTGGCACCGTGTCGATCGGCGGCACGGGTGGCGCCGCCTCCGGACCCACTCCGCTCAAGATTCAAGATCTTCAGGGTATTAATACCTCGTCTCTTCCCGGCTTCGATGCAGCGGGATTTCGCGCGAAGGCGCTAAACGTATGCGGAACATCACAGATGACGTGTACCTACAGCGCGAACCTTGGGTACGTGTTTTCCCAGGAGCCGACCTATTATGATGGCACAGGGACCACCCTGGTCCCGGTGAAGATCGTCATTGGAGTAGGTGCAGCGAGCCAATGCGGCGACCCGAACATTCAGATCGCCTCTGGCCAGTACATCACCATCACCTACGATGGCGGGAAAATGCTGGCCATCCCTTTCCCCGCGTTCTGCGGTAAGAGCCTTACCCTGTACGTTGCCGCAAACGGCGCGACATTTTACGACCCCGCGCTGACCCAGCTCGCCCACGGTGCGGGCTAACTTTTTCGAGCGGCGCGGAGGGGTGTGCACATTCGGAAAGCGGTCCTAAGCACGACAGTAGAAAGGACGAGCAACGGCATACTCGATATCCATCGCGCGAGCGCAGACAGGATGGCGTACGGCGCCATGCCGAGAAGAAAAATGAAGAGGGCAAATGGGAAAACTCCTTTCACCTGCGAACCCTTCTCCAGGAAAGCGTGGAAGCAAAGGTAGGCGTGCCAAACGATGCTGATCGGCAGAATGGTCGCTCGGTAAGCGTCGTAAACGCTCCGAAATGCGAAAGGGCATTACTAGCTCGCGCAAATCGATTGAGCCCAATCGTATGCGCGGTGGCCGACACACGCAAAGTAGCCCCACGGAGGAGGTCAGGTCGGGGTTCCGGTACACGCCCCCGCCGACTGAACCGCTACCCGCGCCCGAGCTTCTCGTGGAACGTCAGCCGCTTCCTCCGGTGCAGCTCCACGTGCTCTCGATACGTGCCCGGATCCCGATCCGTTCCCGTGTCGCGATCCAAAAACAGCGGAAAGTCCGCCGGAGGCGGTTTCGCGTTGTCGTAGGGCCAGCTGTAGCTGCGCATCAGGATCCGTCGCTCGCGCGGTAGTGTCGCGAGCCACTTGGGATCATTCTGATAGCGATCCTCCGGACAGATCCATGAGGGGCTGTAGGTCATGAAAATGTTTTTTCGAACCGTATCCGTGTCGTTGCTCTCGACGCGATGCCACAAGCTACCGTGCATTACCGTCATGGTGCCTTGGCGCACGCATAAGATGTGCTCGCCCTCCAAGGGCTCGTGCGTGTCGTAGCCATCCATGGTTTGCCGGCGGTGGCTTCCCGGTAAAACCACCAGGTTTCCCATCTTTTTCTGGGGCACATCACTCAGCCAATACGCAATCTTCAGCTGCAGCGGCAGAAGGGGACAAAACGTGCCGTAGGGTAAGCCGCGAGGGCCATCGGGGTGCCAGAAGTTGTACCAGCCTCCTCGGGGGCGCAGCATGAAAAGCGAGAGATGCACCTTGGTGAGCTCGCCATACAGGTCATACGCAAAGCCGATGTGGGTCTCCCGATCGATGAGGTCCTCGAAGTCGGGGTCGAGCTCCACTGCATTACTGCGCGCGTAATGCTGGCTCGGGTCGAACTTTGGGTCGCCGGATGTCACCCGCTCGATGGCACCGAGGTAGCGCAGCACCTCCTGCTCGGTGAGAACGTTTTCCAGCAGCAAATAACCAAGTTCCAAAAACTGGTTCCACTGTGGAATGGTAAAACCGGTTGGAGCGCGACGAAGCTCGGTCACGGTTACCAACTGCCTTGATTCGGCTGTGACGCCCAAGGCTCTTTAGGAGCAAAGCCGGCGCCCCTCTGAAGCAACTCGATGGAGTGCCCGTCGGGCGACTTGATGAATGCCATGTGGCCGTCTCGGGGCGGCCGCAAAATATCGACACCGGCGCGCTGAAGCTGCTCGCAGGTTGCGTAGATGTCGTCGACTTCGTAAGCCAAGTGCCCGAAAAAGCGACCGGTGCCGTACGGCTCCTTCTCATCCCAGTTGAAAGTGAGCTCTACCTCGGCCGGATCGTCCTCTCTAGGACTTCCCAAAAAGACGAGCGTGAAGCGGCCGGCTTGGCTTTCCCTGCGACGAAGCTCCCGAAGACCGAGCTTGGAGACGAAAAAATCGAGGGCGGCGTCGAGATCGCGCACGCGGAGCATGGTGTGGAGATAGCGCATGCCCCGAAGTCTAACCCGCGCGGAGCGGGGCGCACAGCCGACGACTCGAGCGGCGTCGAGTGCACACACAGGCCAGCGCGAACAAGAGCCACCCCGCACGCTGCCGACCGCCGTCCAAGCCTTTGCCGATCGCACAGCCGCCTCGTGCCTCGGCACCCCCCCTGGCTACCAACGGGTCCACAGCAATCGGGACTGTGCGCTCCAATAACGGTTGGCCACGATAGAGGAGCCGGATTTTTGCCGTGGCCTGCCCGGTGCCGGGCTCGGCAACCAGCCCAAAGCGCCAGTGACCTGGCGCTACCCGCGACAGCGGCTCGATGACCCGAGCTCGTTCCGTTTCGATGCCGATCTGCTTTGCCTCGAATCCGTCCGCCGCGGCACCGGAAGCAGTGCGAAGCTGCGCTACCACCCGGAGTGGGGAGACGCCGTCCGGGCGTAGATGAGCGCTCGCCAAAGACAGAAAGCTCTGCGTTGGGTCCGGCTCGCCCTCTTTGGTCATGGCTTGCTCGGCGCGTTGCACTTGGAGCGTGCCCATCAAATCCAACGCGCCCGGCCCCATTTGTTGCTCAACCAATACCACCCCTTGAGGCCGGCGCGCTCCGGCCGCCAACAAGCGCTTTATCTCGGGCTGCGTCAGCGAGGGGTCGCGTTCGAATAATAATGCGACCGCGCCGCTCACCAGGGGTGCGGCCATGGAGGTGCCGCTGCTGACCGCGTGCCGATTATCCACCACGAAACATTCGGCGACCAAATCTCCGCACCATCCCCCGCCCGAGAACATGGTAGCCTTGCCTGCTCTGGGATCGGCGGTTTGTGCCATGGCTCCGATGACGAAGTCGCCGGGCGCGACGATGTCCGGCTTCATCAATCCTTGGGATGTCGGCCCCGCCGAGCTGAAGAACGCAAGCGAGTCGTCTTGACCGATGGGCAGGTCCAGGAGCTGGCCGATCCGCACGTCCTCCCCCACGTAATCCTGCCACTCGGTGCGATTGATACTGGCCCCCACCGCAATCAGCGACGGGTGGGCGGCGGGTAAGTTCACGGTTCCCTGTTTGATGGCACGCGGGAATACGGCGCCGACACTACCTGAATCCGGACTCAAATCGCCTTCAGATTGTACCCAGAGCGCCGCGGTACCCCGTCCCTCCAATCGGATCACAAACCGGGAACCCGGAGTCCACTTTCCGTCGATCACTACCGCCGCGGACTGCGGGCTCGGAGCGAACGTCGAATCATCGATGGACAACCCGTTGAACACGAAGGTATCCACCTCGTCGCGGTGCGCTGATCGCGCATGCCCGGAACCCACCGGCTCAATCACCGTTCCCTTCTCATCGTCCACGCCAACTGAAACGCGATCTCCGGACAAAAGGGAAATCCAGATAAGTAGTGTGGCCTGGGTGGAGTTCGAATCGGTGGTCGGAGTCAATAGGGGGACTTGCACGCTCGAGCCCTCTGTGACCGATACCTCGGTGTGAAGTCCCAAGGGATCGGGGAACGCCGTCCCAGCGACCAAAAGGTAGGCGCTGTTGCCGGCCGCTATCACCATCGCGCGGCCCGGGAGCGCCGGCCCGACGAAACTCGACAGCGACTCCTCGAACAACGAGCTCCCATCGTGCGGCCCGAAGTCGCCGCCTAGACTCAGGTTTACGACCGCGGGCATGCCGATGTCGCCCGCTTGATCGAAAATGAATTGTGTTCCGCGCAGGATATCCTGGTCACACGCCGCTCCACTGGCATCGCCGACGCGCGCGACGATGAGCGTCGCCTCGGGCGCTACGCCGGTGTAGATCGGATTGGAAAGGCCGTTCCCGGCTGCCAGCGATGCGACATGAGTGCCGTGTCCCAAGAAGTCGCCCGGCTCATCCCCGCGGATTCGGTTACTGATGAGCGCGTCGAGGTCGTCGTTGTTCAATATTGCGCACGGGGTGTCCGCGGTGCATTCGTATTTGCTTTCGAGCGCAGGGTGGAGGCCCATCGGGGCTTGACTGAAGTCTATGAGCCAGCGAACGCGCGTTTTCCCGGAGGCGTCTCGAAAGTCGGGATGCGTCACGTCGACCCCGGAGTCGACGACCCCGACAACCACGCCTCGGCCGGTTGCGCCGGTGTCGTTTCGAAAACTCCCGGCCCGCATCCACAGGTTGGCGCGCTCGAGCAGCAAGTGACGCGGCGCGGACCACTCGAGCTTCCAGTCGGGGTGGGCTGCCGAAAGCTCTGCGAGCTCGCCCCATCCATCCGCGGCTGAACCCATCTTTAAGACGGCAAAATGCCCGAATTTTGAGATGAGCCGCGGGTCGGCCGCGGAATTTTCTCCAACCCGAACCAAAAGCGGCAGGCGCGCCGGCTGCCCCACCGAAAACGCTCTGGGAAGCCGCATGGTTTCGGCTGATGGAGGTCCATCGAAGGCCTTTACGAATGCTCCAACGTCAATCTGAGCTCGCGCGGAGCGACCGAGCAGTGCCGAAACCACGAACCCCGCCGCGAACCCTGCCGCCCGACGAGAGCGGGAAGCAAAAATCAACCGCGACCGAGCTGTGATGCGCCCCATCACACCGGATTTAC
>DASXTY010000810.1:0-1655 GCA_036505155.1 Polyangiaceae bacterium
GCCCGAGAGGGGAATCGCCGGGGAATTGGGAGAAGCTCGCGCCGACCATCGAAGGATTTCGCGATCGCTACACAGAGATCTCCCTTCAGCCTCTCTCCGAAGAGTCGAGTCATCACTTGGTGAAGGGGCTGCTCAGCGGCAGCGTGCTTCCGGAAAAACTAGGTCGGGTGATCCTCGACAAGGCGGAAGGCAACCCATTCTTCGTGGAAGAAGTGCTTCGGTCCCTCATCGAGCGAGGCGTTCTGACCCGCGAGGGTGAGGAGTGGAAGGTCACAGGACTCGTCGAGACATTTCAAGTGCCCGACACGCTCCAGGGAGTCCTGCTGTCCCGCTTGGATCGGCTGCCCGAGGAGACCCGGCGCGTGATCCAGAAAGCTGCGGTCATTGGCCGAGTGTTTCTTTACCGGGTGCTTGACCACATGGCCCGTGGGGAAACCGGATTGGAAACGCAAATTATGTTGCTCGAAGATGCGGAGCTGGTGCGCGAGCGCTCGCGCGTGCCCGAGATCGAATATATTTTCCACCATGCCCTGACGCAGGAGGTGGCTTACCAGACGCTGCTCGCCCCGGCGCGCAAACCGATCCACCAAAAAGTCGGCGAGGCAATTGAGGCTATTTTTGCTGAGCGGATCGAAGAGTTCACGGGATTGCTGGCCTACCACTACTTTCGCGGGGAGGCGTGGGAAAAGGCTCTTGAGTATTCGGCCCGGGCCGGGGACACGGCGGTTTCCCTTTATGCCTATGCTGAGGCGCGCGAACATTATCAGCGCGCGCTCGAGACCCTCAAATATCTTACCGATGGCAAGTCGGCTCGTGAGCAGCGCGTGGATCTGAGCGTTAAGTTGGTCAACGTATCGCTCCAGGCTGAATCGCCGGAGAAAAACTTGGCTCTCCTGATCGAGGCCGAATCCACAGCGCAGTTCCTTGACGATCCGGCCCGCCTGGCGCGCGTCCAGCTTTGGATCGGACGAGCAAATTACTATGCGGGGCGGCTGCGCGAGGCGATCGGTTATTTTCAGAAGGTGCTTGGCGTCGCTCCCAAGCTTGGGGATCCTGAGCTGCTGGCCCTCCCAGGAGCCGTGATCGGCAGGGTCCTTTTCATGCAGGGCCATTTTACCAAGTCGCTGGAGCTTCTGGAGCAAGCGGCGCCGCTACTCGAGGCGATGAAGAACCGCCACGAAGCGCTTTTTGCTTATATGTATCGGGCCGCGGCGCGCACCTGTCTGGGGAACTACGAAGCCGGTTTGGCCGAGCTGGGCGGTGTGCTTAAAATCGCTCAGGCCAGTCGCAACCAGAACGCCGAAACGATGGCCCATACCGCCCTGGCGATGATCCGGCTGATTGCCGGAAGGTATGCCGAGGCCATCGAGGACGCGCACGCGGCTCTGGCGGTTGCCGAGAAGAGCGGCGACGCCATGTTTCGATATTCGAGCAATTCTTTTATGGCCTGGGGCCTTACCGGGATGGGTGATTATGAGGGAGCGCTCCGCCATTGGACTGCGGCCCATGAAGCCGCAAAACCTCTGGGGGGCCGCCTTTTGCTTGGAGAGTGGCTGGCGGGGATTGAAAGCGAGACCCTGCTGGAAGCGGGTGACTTGGACGGAGCGATGAAGAGAGGAGAAGAAGCCCTCGCGATCGCCAAAGCGGCCGGTAGC
>DASXTY010000811.1:0-5342 GCA_036505155.1 Polyangiaceae bacterium
TCGTCCGTGGGGGTCATGTGGATGCGGATCGGGGCAAACTGCTGAATCAAATTTCTCAGCGTTACTTGGTCCAGGAGCATTTCGATGTGCATTCGACACCTCGGCTTCCTACCTACCCAGTAGCAAGCCTCGTGCCGCGGCTTAGCGAGCACACCTAGGTGAGTTTTCAGGTTCATAATGTCCCATGAGTCATCCTGCCGCGTGCAGTGATGGCCAGGCTAAGCTGGTTTACCGGCCGGATTGAGACTCCGTCGTGATTTCGTTGCGCGGAGTGGTCGCCGGAACCAGGATGGGGGGAGCGTTCAGCAAGCGCCCCCGCGAGTCGTACCAGGCGTTTTCGGCGAATAGCGCGGTCCCGTCTCTCGAATAGGCCAGCTCGCACGTTGCAAAACGCCCACCCGGGGGTGGGATCAGCCACCCGCCGCGCTCCCAAACGTAGGAACGGCCACGCCAGACCCAGCATCCATCGCGCCACACAACGCGTCCCGGGGGTGGGGGTGGGACGGCTTCTGACAGGGCCGCTGGGGGAGGATAGGGAACACGCACGAACGCATCCGGCGGTTGTGGCGCGCGTGGCGGTTCGGGTAGTGCCCCCGCGCAGCTCGAGAACAGGGCCGCGCAGCACGCGCGCGCCAAAAACTCGCGACGGAGGCAAATCGACACGCTGACATACGCAAGCACATTTCGGGCCGGAGCTGGCGTAGCAATTGCAGTCATTACAGCCAATATTGGACGAAGATCTTGAGGTTCACCGTTGAGCTTGCCCCCACCCAATCGGCAAAGCGGTTCGCCGTCGCCTGCTTCGCGGCGTGCAGCGGGGTGTTCCTCTCAGCCGCCTGTGCGAAAGTTCCTCAAAACCGCGCTGCGCTGGATCGGGTTGAATTCGTTGGGAATCAACAGCTCGGCGACAACGAGCTCAAAAAGAGCATCGCCAGCAGCGAGAGCCCGCGCTTTCTCGGATTGTTTAAAGGAGTGGTTTACGACTACACCGTTTTTGATCGATACGTCCTGGAGCGCGATTTGGAACGCATCGAGCGCCATTATCGCGCCAAGGGATTCTATCGTGCGCGCGTACGCGCCGCTCGAGTCACTTATTCCGGAAGGCAGGTGCGCGTTCAGCTGGTGGTGGAAGAAGGGCCGCCCGTGATCGTCAAACGTGTCGATGTTCACGGGCTCGAGGCGCTGCCGCCGGAGCTGGCGACCGAAGCGTCGAGCATCATCGCGTCCCAAATGGCGCTGGGTGATCGCTTCGAAGAAGAACACTTTCTACAGACGGAAACGGCGTTGCGCAAATTGCTCACGGACCACGGCTACGCGTACGCTGCCACCCGGCGTTCTGCAGGTGTGGATATCCCGACCAATGTAGCGAGCGTCGGATATTGGGTCACCCCAGGTCCGGTGGCTCGGTTCGGAGAAGTGCGGATCGAGGGCCTTGGATCCATTCCCGAAGCGCCAGTGCGACGCGCGCTCGACATCACGACCGGCGGACCGTATTCGACAGCCGAGCTCGATTCGGCACGGCAAGCGTTGTTGGAGCTGGGTGTGTTCAGCTCAGTGGAGATCGAGCCGGAGTTAACCAGCCCTGCCCCCCAAACCCGGGATCCTCAGGTACCGATACGCGTCCGCGTCGAGCCGAGCAAGCTGAGAAGCGTCCACGTCGGCGGCGGCGTTCAAATCGATACTTTGCGGACGGATGTGCATCTCTTGGGCGGCTGGGAGAGCCGCAACTTCTTCGGAGGCCTGCGCAGTTTCTCCGTAGAGCTAACCCCGGGCGTCGTACTCTACCCGACCCGACTACCGACTTTTCAGGCGCCTAAGCGGCTACTGCCGGAGGTAAAGCTCCGCAGCGAGCTCCGGCAGCCTGGGTTTATCGAGGCGCGCACCGGGGGGTTGCTGCGGGCAGAGGGCAGCATCTTTCCAGTTCTCTTGTCCACCAAGCCGGATCTCGCCGCACCGATTCTGGGTTATCGGGAAGTAAAGGGCGGCCCGGGCGTCGACCGTTCCTTCGGGAAGGTCTACGCGTCGTTATCCCACAACGCACAGCTCAACAGCCCATTCACTTACTTCGGTGCTCTCGATCCAGATCTCAGGCTCATCGTCATTTCGTATCCCGAGCTCTTTGGAACTTTCGACCTTCGTGATGGGCGTGTTCACCCGCACTCCGGCGTTTACCTGAGCGCGCGCCTACAGGCTGCCGGGGTGGGGGGAGATGCCCGAGACGTCAAGCTACAGCCCGAGTTTCGCGGTTATGTCCCCCTTGGACCGGATGTGACGCTGGCTATGAGAACCACGGTCGGCCTTCTTTATCCGGACAACTACGGAGATACCGTGGAAACCAACGCGCTCACCGGTACCGCGGGTGGCGCGACGCGGGCGCACTGGATTCGAGATGTGCAGCTGATGTTCCTGCGCGGCTTCTTCTCCGGCGGCTCCGGCTCCAACCGCGGCTACGCCGAACGGGAGATCGGACCCCACGGTGCCGTCCCCTTTTATAATCCTGGTCAGACCACAAGCTTCGACTGCACCGCTGGAGCACCGGGCGCGTCACAGACAGCCTGCGACTTGCCGCTTGGGGGATTCACCCTGTGGGAAGCGTCGATAGAGTTCCGTTATCCAATCGAGGGCCCGTTTTCTGGGGCCATCTTCTCGGATGCAAGCGATGTGTCTCCCAGGCGTTCGCAGTTTCGTTGGGACCACCCCCACTTGAGCGTGGGACTCGGGGTTCGATACGATACGCCGGTAGGGCCGATCCGAGCCGACGCCGGATATCGCATCCCGGGGTTACAGGCACCGGACACTCCGGACGAACGGCGTCCTGGAAAGCTCTTCGGGGCGCCGATGGCCGCCTCGTTCGGGATTGGAGAGTCGTTCTGATGACGACGCCGAACGAGCTTTCTAAGATTCGGTTGGCTCGCGTCGCAAGAGTCGCGGGCAAGCTCACCGTGTGGGGGCTTGCGCTGCTCGCCGCACTGGTGATGGCGCTGCTTCTCTCTATCAATTCCGAGGTGGCACGCTCCGTCATTTTAGCGCGCGCGAACGCCGCCCTCGCCCAAACCTTTGCGGGTAGGGTCCAGATAGACAAGATTTCCCGGATTGGCCTGGATGGAATCGCGGGCATCGATGCGCGCGTATTCGATCCCAAGGGGAAGCAAGTGATCGCGGCTCGCGGTCTTACGGTGCGACTGAACCTACCCGGCCTGGGATGGCATGCGCTCTTCGGAAAATCCGCCCTCCGAGTGAACATTCGCAGTATTTCCCTCGACCATGCGGAGCTAGTGCTGCTGGACGATGGCAAGGGCAGCCCGACGCTGGCGAGGACTTTCGAACCCCGCGCGCCAAGCAGAGAAGCGCAGCCCGGCGCAACGGTAGTGATCCAGAGAATCACAGTGCGTCACGTGTGGGTGCACGGGGCTTTGCGCTCGGCGCCGCCCGTGGATCTAGAGCTTTTGCACCTCGACGGCTCCCTCGAAAACGACCCGGTCGCGATGGCGGTCTCTCTCGATCGGCTCGGCCTTCGCATGCGCGGACTACCCCGGGTGATGGCTGCGAACGGCGAGCTCAGGGGAGTCGTCCGTCTGAAGAGCGGCTCCCCTGGTGATATGCACGCCGAGGCTACCTTTCAAGGCGAGATCGGGGGGATTGCGAGCCGCATCAGCGGGTCTCTACATGGTCAAGCACTTCGTGCGAGTTTATCTGCACCCGCGATTTCCCCAATCGCGGCGTCCCGGCTCATACCCGGTCTCGCACCGAGGAATCCACTGGCCCTGACGGTAGACGTGCACGGCACGCTGCCAAAGGTCGCCTTTCATGCCAGAGCTTCCGGCGCGGCCGGCTCGATTGACACCACAGGCTCCGCCGGTCTCGGTGAGAAGGACACTCTCGAAACAGAAGTTCACGTCCAGGATCTCGACCTCGCCGAGCTCGTCGCGCGAGCGCCCCGCACGCACATCGATCTCACGTTGAGCAGCGCTCTCGCCTCGGCGCCCGACAGAGCGATTGCCGGCGATTATAGAATCGTGATGCCGGCTTCGCGCGTGGGCGACAGCGTTATTCCCGCAGTTTCCGTCCAGGGAAAGGTGGGCAAAGATTCACGCTCTGCTTGGCTGGAGGGAATTGCCAACGTCGCTGAGGCCGGCGCGCCGACCAGGGTGGAGTTTGCCTTTCGCGACCTGCCCTCTGGAGCGGAGCTCGAGTTCGGCACGGCCACCAAACTCGAGCGCCCTCCCCGCCTCGCGGCGCTGGCTCGAGGCCTCTCGATTTCCGGAGTCATGGAAAGCAGAGCGCGCTTAGAGCTCAAGACCGGTGAGCTCAGGGGCCTGCTTCGAGCGCGGCTCAGGGATCTCGAGCAGGGGCAAAACTCCATGGCGTCGCTGGTCATCCGCGGCGAGGTGGCCGGGGCATTGGCCGCTCCTGAGCTCGGAGTGGACGCCCGCGCACAGCGAATTCTAGTGGGGAGCCGGCGCTTCGCCAGCCTCAGGGTCGAGGCGCGCGGCAAACCCGAGCAGCTTCGCATCAATGCGAGCGCGACCGGCGAGCATCCGGAGACCAGCGTCTTTCAAGGCGTGGTTTCGCTCCGTCCTTCGCCCGCGATCGAAGGAGCGACCCTGACGCTTTCCGACCATGACACCGAGGTGATCCTGCGAGCACCTGCGATCCGATTCGCTTCCGGAAAGCTATCCGTGGAGAGGCTTACCGCCGATGGCGCGGGGCATGCCGAACTGTCTCTAATCTTCGGAAAGCGTCTCGAATCGGCGCTCCTGGAAACGAAGGACCTCGACATTTCACGCTGGGCGCGTCTGCTTGGTGTTCGGTCCCCGTTTTCAAGCGGTAAGCTGATGCTCGACGCGCGCTACCTCGCCGCGCGAGGCGGCGACACCGGTCACGTCCAAGGGAAGCTCAGCGACGTAGGCTTGGGCAGAATCCAGCACGGCGCGGTGCGGACGGACATCACCCTGCAGGGCGGGCGAGCGAGCGGCGCGCTCGACATCGAGCTTGCCAAGTGCGGATCGGCACACATCACGGCAAATGACCTGGCTCTCTTCCAGCCTGCCTTGTTCCGTGGCGATCTCAGCCGCTTCACCGGCCGAGTCGAACTCCGAAGCAAGCTGGATCTCGACTACCTCACTGCGTTGACGGAGGACGATCGAGTGCCTTTGGGAACGCTTCGCGGAAAAGTGAACCTCGAGCTGAAGATGGAGCACACAGCGGCGGACCCTGGCCTGCCGAGTGTGGTCGCGCATCTCGAAACGCATTCGCTGGAGCTAGGCGGCAAGCGAGAGGATAACCAGATCATCGAGTCGACAAGTCGCGCGCGGCTTGCGGAGCCCTGGGCGGTTCAGGGC
>DASXTY010000812.1:0-3845 GCA_036505155.1 Polyangiaceae bacterium
GAGCGTGGCGCGCGGTGCAAATACGTGGCCGCCTTGCTCGGAAAAGAGCCCCAGCACGTGCATGACTCCGGCTTGCGCTCGTTCCGGGTGGTCACCGGATATCCCGAGCGAGCGCGCCATCTTATCCGCGGTCTTGAAGCCCACCCCGTGCACATCCAACGCCAGTCGATAGGGCGAGCGCTGAATGACACCTGCCGCCCGATCGCCATAACGCTCGACGATACGAGCCGCCAGCGATGGCGAGGCGCCATGCGTCTGCAAGAGCACCATGACGTTGCTGCTCGCACGACGCTTGCTCCAGGCCTCCTTAATCTCAGCGACGCGCCGCTCACCGAGTCCGCTCACCTCGCTGAGCCGATCCGGCTGGTTATCCAAAATGGTCAAGGTATCCATTCCGAACTTTCGGACAATGCGCTTGGAATAGCCGGGCCCGATACCGGAAATCACTCCCGAGCCCAGGTATTTCTCCAGCCCCTCCAGGGTATCGGGAGACAGCACCACCAGCGAGCTCGCTCGAAACTGCTCGCCATAGCGAGGATCTTCGAAGAAGTCGCCGGTAATGCGCACCGGAGCTCCGGGCCCCACCGCCTGAAACGTTCCCACCACCGCAATGGTACGCTGCCGGCCGCCAGTTGGACCCTCAATCCGGCCGAGCTTGATCACTCGAAAACTGGTTTCCTCATTTTCGTAAGTAACGCGCTCGACGTGTCCGGTGAGCGTGGTGGGCACGAACCGACTATACTCCAGAACCCAAAAATCCCATGAAATCAGCCCTTCGCAATCACGATCGCTGCGCCGGCGCGGCCGTTGGCGCTTCCTTCACGCTGGCGGGCACGGAACGCAAATACGAGCGCTCGCGACCGTTCGGCATTGTCCACCTGTCGCTGGACTTAAAGCTCGACTTCAAAAGGCAGCGTGTTCAAGGCGTGGCGCGGCTGGACTTTCAACGCATCGACCCGGCGGCCGCGGATCTCCAGCTCGACGGCGTGGGATTCGAAATTGACGAGGTCCGCCTGCGCTCCGGCGCCGGCGGTGGTGAGTGGTTCAAAACCGGCCATGAGTACGACGGCGAGATGATCACCATCCCCGTACCCGATACCCTCCTCATCGGGAGTGTGGAGCTTCGATACCGCGCGGAGCCGCGGCGAGGGTTGTACTTTTTGGCGCCGGATCGAAAGGTTCCTCGACGGCCAGTTCAGGTCTGGACCCACTGCCAGGACGAAGACGCGCGTCACTGGTTTCCGTGTCACGACAAACCGCACATCAAGATGACCACCGAGCTAAAAGTGGCCGTCCCACCAGGCTTTACCGCAATTTCCAACGGAGAGCTGGTCCACCGCGAAAAACCTCGACGGGGACGCAAACCGTGGGTCTATCAATTCAAAATGAACCATCCTCACCCAAGTTATTTGGTGTCGTTGGTCGCGGGTCGCTTCAGCGTGCTCGAAGATCGTGCCGCCAAGTGCGGAGACCCTTACCAGCCGCGTGAGGTGCCGGTGGTGTATTTCGTGCCTCCCGGTCGCGAGAAAGACGGCTGGCGAAGTTTTGCTCGTACGCCCGACATGGTGGAGCTCTTTTCGGAGCTAACCGGCGTAACCTATCCATGGACCCGCTATTCACAGGTGGTGGTGAGCGACTTCGTGTCGGGCGGCATGGAACACACCACCGCCACCACCATGTACGAACACATCTTGCTGGATGCCAAGGCTGCGAAAGACATTGACTCCGAGTGCTTGATCGCGCATGAGCTGGCACACCAGTGGTTCGGCGATCTGGTGACCTGCCGCGACTGGTCGCACGCCTGGCTCAACGAGGGATTTGCCACGTTTTTTGAGCACGTGGAGAAGGAGCGCCGGCTCGGTCGCGACGAATACGACTACTCGGTCGCCTCCGATCTCGATTCCTATCTGAACGAAGCCAAAAATCACTACCTCAGGCCGGTGGTGTGTCGGGATTATGAAGCACCGATGGAGCTTTTCGACCGCCACCTCTACGAAAAGGGAGGGCTGGTGCTGCACATGCTGCGCCAGCAGCTCGGCGATGAAATCTTCTGGCGAGGCGTCAATGGATACCTCACCGGCCACGCGCATGGGATCGTGGAAACCAATGATCTCCAGCGAGCGTTGGAGTCGGCGAGCGGGCGCTCACTCGACCAGTTTTTCGATCAGTGGATCTATCGGCCGGGTCACCCGATCCTGAAAGTGAAGGTGAGCTGGGAAAATGGCTTGCTCAGCGTGCACGCAGAGCAAAAGCAACGGGGAAAAAATGTAGCTATCTTCAGCTACCCGCTGGAAATCGAGGTAACGGATAAGAACGGGGAGTCTTCGCGACACAAGAAAGCGGTAACCGCCCGGAGCGACACTTTGGTGGTTCGTCTGACTGAAAGACCGATGTGGGTAGCCGTCGACCCCGAGCTTCTCATCGCGGGTGAAGTGAGCGTCGAGGCGCCGGTGCGAATGCTACAGAAGCAACTGCGCAACGGCTCGAGCGCGCGGATTCGGTGGACCGCGGCCGAAGCGCTGGGGCTGCGAGACGAACCAACCACCATCGCCGCGCTCGAAGCATCGTTGGCCGATGAGAAGGAGCTCTGGATGGTGTGCGCCGAAGCGGCCACCGCGCTCGGGAGAATCGGCGGTCGGCAGAGCTTCGGAGCATGCGCCCGGCATCTCGGCGTTCGCCATCCGAAGGTGAGACGGGCGGTTGTAGCGGCCCTGGGAAATTTTCGTTCACCAGAGGCGCTCCGCGCGCTGAGATCCGTGGCCGCTCGCGATGCAAGTTACCTGGTCGAAGCCGAAGCGTGTCGATCCGCGGGGCGCACGCGCCAGTCGGGGGCGCTCACCGTGCTCCAATCCAGCCTGCGGCGAAAGTCCTGGGCCGACGTGGTGCGCGTGGGCGCGCTGGATGGGCTCTCGCAGCTAAACGATGACCGCGCGGTCGGCCCGGTCCGGCAGCGCACCCTCTACGGAGTGGGTGACCGCGAGCGTCGAGCGGCAATCGCGGCACTCTCGCGTTTGAGCAATGACCGCAAAGTGCGCCAGCATTTGGAAGATTTGTTGGAAGACTCCGATGCCCACGTGCGTCAGGATGTGGCTTCCGCCCTACAAACCATCGGCGATGTGCGCGCAGTTCCCGCTTTGCGCCGGCAACTGGAGCGCGAGCAGGATGGGCGGGCCGCGCGCCAGATACGCGAAGCCCTGCGCAATATGGACGCTTCGGACGCTCGCTTGCGACTCGAGCTTCGCGACGAGCTCGAGGCGATGCGCGGTGAGATCGGCGAGCTTAGAACCCGGCTCGGAAAAATCGAGGCGAGTCTCCGCGCCAAGCAAGTCCAGAAGGAGTCGCAAAGCCGCGGGCGGCCCACCGCGAGAACCCGGGTCACAGGGCACCGAACCGCGCGACGGATTCGGAGGAAAACATGAGCTCCGCGCCGGTCCAATTGGAGCGACGCGATGGCGTTGCCGTGCTGACCATCGCGCGGCCGGAGCGCAGGAACGCGCTATCGCGGGAGGTGCTACTCGAATTCGGGCGGATCGGCCGGGAGCTTGCCGAGGACTCGGAGCTCCGCGCGGTTATCCTGACCGGCACCGGGGAAAAGGCGTTTTGTGCCGGGGCAGATCTCAAAGAGCGCCAGGGAATGACGGAAGACCAAGTGCGCAGTCAGCTGTTCTTGTATCAAACTGAGCTAACGTGGCTGGCGCGATCCGAAGTCCCGGTTATCGCCGCGATCAACGGTGCTGCGCTCGGCGGGGGCTTGGAGCTGGCGCTGCTCTGCGATTTAAGGGTTGCCGCCGAACATGCGGTTTTTGGTCTGCCCGAGACCAGTCTTGGAATCATCCCGGCTTCGG
>DASXTY010000813.1:0-3938 GCA_036505155.1 Polyangiaceae bacterium
TAGCCGCCACCACCCGCACATCCACATGCAGAGTCTTGATTCCCCCAACCCGCTCGAATTCGCTTTCCTGTAGCGCTCGCAAAAGCTTGACCTGCATCTCGACCGGAATAGAGCCAATCTCGTCCAGGAACAGAGTCCCGCCGTTCGCGAGCTCGAAACGGCCCGGCTTTGACCCGACTGCACCGGTAAAGGCGCCGCGCTCGTAGCCGAAGAGCTCGCTCTCCATCAAGTCTTTGGGAATGGCAGCGCAATTGACCTTGATGAACGGCCGCCCTCGCCGGGAGGAATTTTCGTGCAATGCACGCGCTACCAGCTCCTTGCCGGTGCCGCTTTCGCCGGTGATCAGCACCGTGGTGGGGGTGTCGGCAACCCGATCCAGAACCGAATACAATCCCGCAATAGCCGGGCTCTGACCGATGATCCCATAACGCGCCCCGCTCGGCGGCCGCGCTTCGACTGAAAACGACGCCTCGGTGGATGCGAGGTCGCGCGTCTTCAGTGCCTTCTTGACCACCATCCGCACTTCGTTCTGATCGAACGGCTTGGTGATGTAGTCGAAGGCGCCGGTCTTGAGCGCTTCCACGGCGTTATCCACGGTACCGTGGGCCGTGATCATGACGACTGGTAACTCGCTATCCAGCTCGAGCGCGCGACGTAGCAGTTCCATTCCGTCGAGCTTTGGCATTCGAAGATCGGTGATCACCAGGTCGATGTGATGGTCGCGCAGTATTCCGAGCGCTTCTTGGCCATCTTCGGCGGTCTGCACTTCGTATCCGTCCCGCGCGAGCTGTGCGCTGAGCACGCGCCGCAAATTCGGCTCGTCATCCACCACCAAGATCTGCTTTTGTTCCGGCAGCATTGCGTGCGTTGGGTTAGACGGCTCCGCTAGAGTATCGCGGACGCGCTCCGCTTCGCTCGAAAATACGCCCGGCTCCACTGATGGACGGCGCGGCGGGAGCCCTTGCCAGTCGCTGATGGCACTCCGGGTAGTCGCCCGGCACGTCGTGGCGGTCCGGCCACCACCCGTCGGGAGGCCCGGGCCCAGTAATCAGCACAAATGGTGAGAGATCTGGAAACCTGGGGCGGACTGCTTCTATTATCGCTTCCATGCTATCAAGGTGCGCATGCGACGCCGCCTAACCGCTTGGCTTGTGCTGGCTGCCCTGTTTCCCGTCCCAGGGCTGTCCCGCGCGGAGGAGAAAACCAAAGAGTACCCGGAGTGCAACCGGAAGCCCACCGATGCGGACAGTTCCGCAGCCAAGGGCGCCTTCCAGGCCGGCAAAGTGTCCTTCGATGAAGCGGACTACACGCGAGCCATCGAATATTGGGAAGACGCGTTTCGTCGGGATTGCACCGCGAACATATTGTTGCAGAATCTGGCGCGAGCTTACGAGCTCAACGGGCAGAAGCGGCAAGCCCTGATTGCGCTCGAGGCTTTTCTGTCCAGAAGCCCTGATCCATCTCAAAAAGATCAGATTAGCAAGCGTGTCGAGAAGCTCAAGGCGCAAATCGCAGCGGAGGACGCCAACACGCCGGCACCCCAAAACACTACGACGCAAACCACCGCCCAGAGCGGCAATTCGACACCTGAGACGAGCACCGTCCCAGTCGACACGGGCAAGGCTGCAGCCGAACCGACTGGCTCACGGCCCGTGTTACCGCTCATCGTGGTGGGGGCAGGCGGCGCGATAGCCTTGGTTGGCGGAATCGTCGCGGTCAATGCGTCCAAACAGGTGAGCGACTACGAAGCGCTATGCAGCGGTCGGGTCTGCTCCGATACGACCATCGTCAACAAGGCAAACGACGCGCGGAGCCGCGAGACGATTGGCGTCTCGGTGGCGGTGATTAGAGTCGCGGTCGTCGGTGGCGGGCTGCTTTGGTATTTTCTGTCTCCGCGGAGCAAAAAAATGGGCACCGCACAGACCATCATCACCCCCGTGGCCGGTCCAGGGTTTGCGGGTTTCGCGGCAACCGGACGTTTCTGACGGCGCTGCGAGAACGCGACCGGAAAAATTATTGCTCGGTTCCCCCATCCCGATCGCGGGCGCCGGCATCCAACGGCGTTTCGCGCTCGAGACCGGCTTTTTTTTCCCCCCGCAGGTTGCTGGCCCCCCAAGTTTCCGCAGCCGGGCCTGACTCAACCACCGAATCGCCCCGTGGCTTCTGCTGCGCAGGCGCGGCCGCGCGCGGGGCCGTCCTTGCTCTGCTCAGCGCACCCATCGGCTTGAGCGGCGGCGGAGTCTCGCTCGACGAACCGCCGCAGCCTTCGACGGTGGACACCACCATCGCGATCGCAAAGGGCACCGACGCTGGGGTCTTTAACTGGCGCCAGAGCTGCTGTGCGGCTTTCATCGAGAGCTCGGGGCGTGCTAGCACGTGCCCAGGCGTATTGGGAGCCGAGCAGTGGTTTTAGTTTCGAAAAAATGATCGGGAGACTAAGAGGAAAAATTTTGACGGAGGACGAGGGCTCGGTGATCCTAGATGTCTCTGGCGTCGGCTACGAGCTCGCAACCCCTTCTGGTGCGGCCGCTCGCGCCGAGCGCGACGAGGAAGGTCGCATCGTATTCCACGTGCACCCCCACGTTCGTGAGGACGCTTTCGAGCTCTTTGGGTTTTGCTCTGAGGTCGAGCGGCGGATTTTCCGACTGCTCATCAGCGTGCCCAACGTCGGCCCCAAGACTGCGCTCGGTGTGTTGAGCGCGCTGCCGCCGCCGGAGCTGGTGCGAGCCCTCCGCGACCGAGACCTGGCGCGCCTGTGCAAGGTGCCAGGGATCGGGAAAAAAACCGCCGAGCGACTGTTGCTCGAGTTAAAGGAAAAGCTGCCCCTGGAGCTCGCCTCCCGGCCGGGAGAGGCCAAGATCCCGCCCCAGCCCGACGCCGCCGGTCGGCTGGTTGGGACCTTGACCAACATGGGCTGGGGGACCGCAGAAGCGGAGCGCGCCGTCCAGGCGTTGGGGGCTCGTGTGGGCCAGGCGCCCTTGGCCGAGCTGCTCCGTGAGGCCCTGGCTACCTTGACGGCATGACAAATCGCCGCAAAAAGGCCCCGGTTTGTTGCCGGCCCGCGCCCCGGCAGTCCCCGGCGGACGGCCGCCCGCGCGCGCCGGTGAGGACGGCGCAGCACTGGGTCCTTGACCGCGGAAGGGCGTCGTGGATAATCGCGCGCTTGCGAGGGATGCCCGCACAGCCAATCATACGCCCCAGCATGCGTGCCCACGGAGGCCAGCGGTGATCAAGTGCCCTAAGTGCAGCAAGGACAACCAGGACCACTATAAATTCTGTCTGGGTTGCGGTGCGGAGCTGCCGCGCGACAAAGCGCCAAAGCCCTTTGCCCCGCAAACTCCGCCCCAAGGAATGCCGGCGGCTGCGCCTCGCCCCCAGGCAGCCGCAGCAGCTGCGCCGGCCGCTCAGCGACCGTCCGCGCCAGCCGCCCAGGCCGCGCCCGCCATCGCTGCAACCTCGTACGCAGCACCACCGACGGCGGGGGCCGCGCCGCCTCGCCCCGCGGCGGCGGCGGCCGGCGCTCCGGCAGCAGCTCCATCGGGGCCACCGCCCCGTCCCCGACAACAGTCCGCGCCTCAAGTATCTACAGCGCAAGCGGCACCCGCAGCAGCCGCAGCACCGGCAGGCATGGTGGATTGCCCGCAGTGCGGTCACAGAAATCCGCTCGGCAATCGTTTTTGCGCTTCGTGCGGCTATAACTTGAGCGCACTGGCCGCAGCAGCGCCCGCGGCAGCACCGGCGGCGGCAGCGCCCGTGGCGGGGGGGCCGGTCATTCCGATCAATTTGGTTGCTTTGCGCGCGGATGGAAGCGAAGCGGGACAGTTCCGTCTCCCCGACGCGCCCAGCGTCCTCGTGGGTCGTGACACCGGGTCGATTTTCGCAGGGGACAGCTACTTGTCGCCGCGACAAGCCACCATCACGCGACGTGGCGGGCAGGT
>DASXTY010000814.1:0-3752 GCA_036505155.1 Polyangiaceae bacterium
GGCGAGCCGGTTGAACGATCCCGCGAGCCCGCCCAGCTCGTCGGTGGTGGGCACGTTCAGACGCACCCGCTTTCCGGCCACTACCGCGCGCGCATTTTCCACCAAATGGCGCACTTTGCGCGAAGCGAGCTCCGAAGCCAATGCACCCATCAGGACCGCCACCGCCACCGTGATCAGCCCGGCCAGAAGCAAAAGCATCCGCAGCCGTCCGATGGCGCCTTCCACCTCGGACCGAGGCACGGAAAGCATCACGATAGCGCGCGTCTCCTGTAACCTCAGGGGTAGCGCGACGTGCAGCGCATCGGTATCCACGAGCCCGCTGTAATCGGATGAATCCGGTCCCCGGCCATCGACTCGGTTGCTCGCGGACATCAGCTCCTGGGCGCTGCGGGTTGAATCGCCTAAGATCCCGTCGGCGGTCATGACGGTAACCCGCGCTCCGGTGGAAGCCGCGAGCCGGTCCGCGACCGGATCGACGCTTTCCGCAGTCGCTGTGGCAGTCAGCTCCAATAGCTCGCGCGCCAGGCGCGCCTGCCGCATCAAATCGGCCGCCATTCGGCCTTCCAGCCAACCCCGGAGCGAACTCTCCAGATACGCTCCGCCCGCCAAAACCACGCAGGTGGCCACCACCAGCGAAACCGTGAAGAGCTTGCCGCGAACCCCAACCGTCAAATGTTCTCCTCGTCGGGGGCGCTCCGAAAGCGATAACCAACCCCGCGCAGGGTCTCCAGATATTGGCCGGCTCCACCCAGTTTATGGCGCAAACGCTTGACGTGCGTATCGACCGTGCGAGTGGTGACGTCCGCCTGAATGCCCCACACGTCGCTCAGCAAAGCATGCCGGGTTTGAACCCGCCCCCGCCGCTGCAAGAGCGTGGTGAGCAGCCGGAATTCCAGCGCCGTCAAGATGACTTCTTCGCTATCCACCCAAACCCGATGCGCTTCGGTATCCACCCGCAAGCAGCCGAACGTCACCTCGCGGCCCCGCGACTCGGGCGGCGCAGCCCGGCGCAGCAAGGCGCGTATCCGCAACATCAGCTCACGAACGCTGAAAGGTTTGACCACGTAATCGTCAGCCCCGAGCTCGAAGCCAACCACTCGATCGATCTCCTCACCCTTCGCCGTGAGCATCAACACCGGGATGTGCCGAGTCCGCTCTGCACCCCGAATCTGCCGGCAGACCTGAATCCCCGAGATGTCCGGGAGCATGAGATCCAATATCACCAGCTCCGGCATCGGGTCCTGCGACACGAAGGCGAGCGCCCCCTGGCCGGTGGCTGCGGTCCGGGTGCCAAATCCTTCGCGAGTCAGGTTGTATTCCAGGGTGTTAGCCAGGTCGGGCTCGTCCTCGACGATCAGAATCATGCCGGGCATTCTCGCTTGTTGCCAGCGCTGTGTAACGGCACGGTGACGCTCTGGTGGCACCGTCGCAACACCGCCCGCTGAATTCGGATCGTGCGGGATGGGGACCGCTCGCACCGCTTCGCGCCGGCCCCAAAGCGTGCTACTAGAAAGGTAGTCTTGAAACCGTGAGCGATATCCGCTCTGCGCGTAACATCACACATCGGATTACAATGACCCACAAGGCGTTTGGCGGGCTAAAATTGGCTTTGTTTTTGACTTGCGCCCCTTGGCTGAGCGGTTGCGGCAGCAGCGACGGTGTCATCCAACCAAAGTCGGGAACCGGTGGTTCGCCGGGATCCGGCGGTTCACTGCCGGGCTCGGGGGGCTCCTCGGCAGCATCCAACGGCGGCTCCGGGGCGGCCACTTCCTTCGGTGGCAGCCAGTCGGGAGGTGGAACGACGAGCTTTGGCGGCAGCAGCACCGGCGTCGGTGGCATCAGCGCCAGCGGCGGCGCCACGGCTCTGAACATCGATGGCTCCACGACCATGAACTGCGGCCCGAATTTCACCGCCGTGATCCGGGACTTCAAGGCGTTCAGTGAGCCCGGCGGACATCCGGACTTTGAACAATACAACACCGGGCTCATCACCGGTATTGTGCTTCCGGATTTGGGTCCCGATAAAAAGCCGGTGCACAATGGCGATGGACCGTACTCCGGGGGCAGACCCACCAAACAGGTGACCACGAGCAGGGCGGCTTTCGACCAGTGGTACCGGAACACGGACTGCGCTGGGCAAACCGTGGTGCAGTGCCCAGCCGGCCAGACCACCGTGAACATGTTTACCGAATTCGTGATTCCGCTCCAGCCGGTGGCGGGGCAGGTCGTGACCTATTCCAACAGCTCGTATTTCCCAATCGACGGCCAGCTTTTCGGCAACTACCTTTCAACCGGGCATAACTTCCACTTCACCACCGAATTGCATACCGAGTTTCAGTATAACGGCGGGGAGATCTTCACCTTCACCGGGGATGACGATCTGTGGGTGTTCATCAATGGAAAGCTGGCGATCGACCTGGGTGGCGTGCACGCGGCGGCCAGTAAATCAGTGAACTTGGATTCTATTGCGGCAGTTTTTGGGCTGACCATGGGCAGTACCTATCCCTTGGACCTCTTCCACGCGGAGCGCCACACCAAGGCCTCGAACTTCCGCATCGATACTTCAATCGGATTTACCAACTGTCAGCCGATTATCTTGTACTGACGCCGTACGCTCGCGCGCTGTGAGTGCACTGTGAGGTGAGCCTCGCCTTGTGACATGCGGGACTTGGATGCGGCGGTGGCTCGCATTCGGCAAGAGCTGGCTACGTCCGAATAGTCGAGCCACGACCGCGCAAGAGCCGCATAGCGTGATAGCGTCGCGCTGTGCCGTCGTCGGTCACACACGAAGCGTTGGTCCAGCTGTTTCGGGATCGGCCCGAGCTCGCCCCGCAGCTGCTCAGGGATGCGCTGGGTGTTGCGCTGCCGGCTTACTCCGAGGTGCGCAGGGAGTCGTCGGACTTCACGCAAGCCGTTTCGACTGAATTCCGTGCCGACTTGGTGATTCAGCGATGGCGCATGGCAAGGACAAGGACTCTGAACAGGCCGCTCGGATCGCGCTGGCAGCGCTCGGAGCTTGCCTTGACCTGGACACGGAGAAGTCGGCGTTTTACGCTGACGTGGTCAGCGTCGCGCTCGGAAAGGCGGCGCGAGCGGCTCTGGAGGCCCTGATGCAATCCCCGGAACATTGAGAGTTTCAAAGCGAATTTGCTCGGAAGTATGTGTCTCTCGGGAGGGCCGAGGGCAAGGCCGAGGGTGAGGTCAAGGGCAAGGCCGAGGGTGAGGCTCGGGCTGTACTGACGGTGCTCGAAGAGCGCGGGATCGCCGTCGGGGCTGAGCAGCGGGAGCGCATCCTCGGCTGCACGGATCTCGCTCTGCTCGAGGGGTGGATCCGCCGAGCCGTGACCGTGGCGTCCGTGGAAGACCTGTTCAAAGAATCGGAGTAGCGGCTGGACTGTTGCCTCGGCAAGGCCAATCCGATTGAATCCGCGCATGCTCAACGTGTGCCGTGCGCTCTGGCTCGGCTGGCTGGCTCTGTTTCATTCCCGACTCCACAACGCGCGCTGCGTGGCCGCCCTCGAGCAGCAGCTCGGGACGCTCAAAGAAAGCCAAAGGCGAAGGCCGCGCTTGCCCTTCTTCGACCGTGCATCTGGATGGCGCTCTGCCGTTTATGGTCGCGCTGGCGTGACCCGCTCGTTATCGTCAAACCCGATACCGTCATCGGCTGGCACCGGCAAGGCTTCAAGCTCTTGTGGAAACTTCGGTCGAAGCTGGGCCGGCCTCTAATCCCCAGCGAGCACATCCACTTCATT
>DASXTY010000815.1:0-4330 GCA_036505155.1 Polyangiaceae bacterium
AAGCCACTCGCCGCTACGCCGCGGCCGTCGAGCAAATCATCGGTAAGCCCTTCGAGCCGAACTTGGAGGAGCCGATTGCACGCATTCGGGCCAATCTCTCGCGCTATCTCGGGCGCGAGTGGGTAGGGGTGAGTTAGGCAAGGTCCAAGAAGATGAAAGCCACCGTCACCGTTCGATTGAAACCGGAAGTGCTCGACCCACAGGGGAGAGCCGTACAGCGCGCGCTCGGAAGCTTTGGCATTCAGGGAGTCACCGATGTGCGGGTTGGGAAGCTCATCGAAATCGAGCTGGACCATTCGCTGCCTCCCGGCGAGGAGCTCGACAAAAGGCTCCGGACGATGTGCGACGAGCTCCTGGCGAACCCGGTCATTGAGGATTACGAGATCCGGGTAGAGGCCGGGACCTGAACCGCGACCGGCGCGCCTCCTGCCGCTGCGATATGCTCAACCGATGAGGCCGCAAACTCGACCGGTTTTCATTGTGAGCGCCGCGCGCACTCCGATTGGCGCCTATCTCGGCGTTCTCGCGCCGCTTTCCGCTCCTCGACTGGGAGCCGCCGCCATTCGAGCCGCGCTCGAGCGAGCTCGCGTGCATCCAGCCGAGGTCGACGAAGTGTACATGGGCAACGTGCTGAGCGCCGGGCTGGGGCAGGCGCCCGCGCGACAAGCGGCATTGTACGCGGGCGGTTCCGAGAGCACGCCCGCCATCACCATCGGCAAGGTGTGCGGCTCGGGGCTACAAGCGGTGATCCTCGGGGCGCGGGCGTTGCTCTTGGGAGACGCGGACATCGTGGTCGCCGGCGGCATGGAGTCGATGAGCAACGCGCCGTATTATCTCACCCGGGCGCGTACCGGCTACCGGATGGGCGATGCGAAGATCGTGGACGGCATGATCTTCGACGGGCTCTGGGATCCATACCACGACTACCCTATGGGCAAAGCAGGGGAGCTCTGCGCCAAGGAGTTCGGCCTGAGCCGGGAAGTGCAAGACGAATACGCGCGCGAAAGCTACCGGCGGGCGCGGAGCGCGATGGAACAGGGTCTCTTCGACGACGAAATCGCGGCGGTGACCATCAACGAAAAGAAGGGCGCACCGCGGGTGGTGAGCGAAGACGAGGAACCGAAACGCGGCGACCCGAGCCAGTTCGAGAAGCTCCGTCCCGCCTTCGAGGACCAGGGGACCATCACCGCAGCCAATGCTTCCAGCATCAGTGACGGCGCGGCGGCGCTGGTGCTGGCAAGCAGCGAAGCCGTCGAACGCCATCACCTCGAACCGATGGCTCGCCTGGTGGGATATGGTGGCGCCGCACAGGCACCGGAATGGTTCACCACCGCCCCGGCCAAAGCCATCCAGCGGACGCTGGAAAAGCTCGCGCTTCGGCGGGAGGACATCGAGCTTTGGGAAATCAACGAAGCGTTCTCCTGCGTCGCGCTGGCATGCGCGCGGCTGGCTGGCGTCGACCTCGGAAAGCTCAACGTGCACGGCGGAGCCGTGGCGCTCGGTCATCCCATCGGCGCTTCGGGCGCGCGCATTCTGACCACGCTGCTCTACGCGATGCGGCGGCGCGGGGCCCGTCGCGGTCTGGCGACCTTGTGCATAGGGGGCGGAGAAGCGCTGGCGGCGGTGGTGGAGCGCTCTTGAACGTGCCGAGCGATTCGGAAAAGAGCGCCTTCGAGTGCGCGCTCGTCGCGGTGAGTTTTTTTATCGGTCGCCGTGGAGCTGAGCTCTTGGAGCCGCTGAGCTCCCCGGGCCGCGATGCCCAAGACCTGGCCTCCGAGCTTGCCCACGCCGACCGAAATTACCGCGCTCGGGCGCTGGCCCTGGAGCTCGGACGCCTGAGCACCAGCCTGGAAGCGCGGAGGCTTTCATGAGTTTGACTTTCGGCCGTGTGATTGCTCGCGGAGAGCTACCCGAAACGCCGGAGACGATCGCCCAGGGTAAACCCCTTCGGCAGGGCAGGCGCGTGGAACGCGTGCAAGTGGAGGCGTCCGAGCGCGCGCAACAGATCCTCGAGCGCGCCGAGCTCCGCGCCGCCGAACTGGTCGAGCGAGCCCGGTCGGAGGCTGCACAAGTGCGCTTGGTGGCGGAAATGGAAGGGCGAGCGGAAGCCGCAGCCGCCATCGCGGCCCGCGAGCTCGCATCGAAAATTCACGAATCGCAAGCGCTGGAACGGGAGCTCGACCGGATCGTGGAGCTGGCGCGACTGCTCGCCGAGAGATTATTGGGACACGCGCTGCGCGTCGATCCAGCGGAGGTGGCCGCGCTGGCACGTCAAGCGCTGCGCGAAGCGCGCGGCGCACGGCGAATCAGCATCGAAGCGAACCCTGCCGACATTGAGTTTCTCCAGAGCTTGCTGGGAGAGCTCGGCGCGCAACCGGACGCGTTGGTGTTCATTGCTTCGCCGGCGCAGGCGCGGGGCAATCTGCGCATCGTAACCGAGGTGGGGGTGCTGGACGCCGAGCTCGCGCCGCAGCTCGAGCGCCTGGCGTACAAGCTGCGCGAGTCGCTGCGCTCATGACCGATCGGGCGAATCTCGAGGCGCGCGTCGAGGGCGAAAGCCGGACGCCGAGTCACGTTCACGCAGAGCAGCCAGCGGAGGGACGCACGCGGCGCTTCGACTGGCGCACCAACGCCGTGTTGTTCCTGCTGACGGTTCTGAGCGTGTTCTACGTGGGTCGGATCTGGACTGGAAAGCCGGACGACACACCGCTCCAGCTCTGGACCGGCGCCTGGCCCTTTGCCGTTCCGTTGCTGGCCATCCTGCTGGTGCACGAGTTCGGTCACTACATCGCCGCGAGACTGCACCGGGTGCCGGCGTCGCTGCCGTATTTTCTGCCCCTACCGGTGTTAAACCCGTTTGGAACGCTGGGAGCCGTCATCTTGATGCCCCGACGCATTCGCTCACGCAAAGCGCTGCTCGACATTGGAGCATCGGGACCACTGGCCGGGATGGCGCTGGCGGTTCCGCTCATGATCTACGGCTTGAGCCTGTCGCACGTCGGTCCCCGCGGCACTTCCAATTACGTGCAAGAGGGGCAGAGCATCCTGTATTTCCTGCTCAAATTCGCGGTCTTTGGGCATATTTCTGGCGCGGACGACGTGTACTTGCACCCGACGGCCCTGGCGGCCTGGGCCGGATTTTTCGTGACCTTCCTGAACCTGGTGCCCTTCGGTCAGCTCGACGGCGGCCACGTGGCGTACGCCTTGTTCGGCGAGCGTCAGAATCGCGCTGCGCGCTGGATGCTGTTGTTGCCGCCGCTGCTGATGGCCTATAACTTTTGGGTCTATGCGCGCCCCATTTTGCTGGAGGGATACCGAGCGGGATTCTCCACCCTGACGGCCGAAAGGCTCTCGCCGGCGGGCTCGGTCCTGAACTGGTTAGTGCCGTGGGTACTGCTGCTTCTCATGCGACGCTGGGTCGGGGCCGGGCATCCCCCGGTAGACGAAACGTCGCTCGGGTGGGGGCGGAAGGTGGTGGGAGCCGTGACGCTCATCACCTTCATTCTGGTTTTCATGCCCACACCCATGGTGTTCTATTGATCGAGCGGCTTACCAGAAAATTTGCGTTTCAGCGCTTCGCACACCGCTCTTGGAGCGTACCGGCTGACGTCACCCCCGTAGCTCGCGATCTCCCGCACCAGCGAGGCGGTGATGAAACCGTAGTCGGTGCGCGTGGGAAGGAACACCGTATCTATTTCCGGACATAGATCGGCATTGGCGTGAGCAATTTGGAGCTCGTATTCGAAGTCCGAGGTTGCCCGGAGGCCGCGAACGATGACCCGCGCCCCGATGCGTTTCCCGTATTCGACCAGTAGTCCTCCAAAGGTGTCCACCCGCACCGCTTCGAAATCTTTACAAATGGCCCGCATGAGCTCTAGCCGCTCCTCCAAGGAAAAGAGCGGGTGACGCGTCGGATGCACGCCGATGGCCACCACCAGGGTTTGAAACAAACGAGCCGCGCGGTCGACCAGATCGAGATGACCGTTGGTTGGCGGATCAAAACTGCCCGCGTACATGGCTATCTGAGGCGGCCGATTCATTGGTCCCGTCGTCACCCGGGCTTGCGAGCCGGGCTCGCGGCAGGCGGCGCCGGCTTTTGTGGAGCGTCCGGCGCCGGCGGTGGTGGCTCGTTCGCCAACGGCGGGGGCTCGAGCCACATGGTGAGCCCCCGGTCGCGCAATGTGACGCGAAAGGCCGCCAAAAGCCCCGAACCCACCAGCCCATCCAGATCCACGTTCAGCCCCTTTTCGATGTCGGCCACTGGCGCCCCATACACCCCGGCGACCCGTGGGAGCTCGAACGCTCCGATTCGCAAGACCGGCAGCGTCCC
>DASXTY010000816.1:0-6038 GCA_036505155.1 Polyangiaceae bacterium
CGGTGTCCCCGCTAAGCAGGCACAGGGTTCGCAGCAGCAAGCCCGCGTCTCCTCTCCGCCGCCTGGCGCGCTTCGCTGGTTGCCATGGTGACGAGCTCGTAGACAATGGCGCGCTTGCCGGGCACGGGCCTGAGCAAGCGACCGATGCGCTGTACGTGTTCGCGCTCACCCTGCGTCCCTCCCACGATGATGGCGATCTCCGCGTCCGGCACATCGAGCCCTTCATTCAAGACTCGGGCGCTCACCAGCGCGCGGAGCTCCCCTTGCCGAAACGAATCCAACGCCCGCTCGCGTTCCTTGCGCGAAACGTCGCAAGTGATCGGCATCACCAGGTGCTCGCGCGCAATCGAATATGCGGCTTGGTTATCCGCCGTAAAAATCAGGACCCGCGCATCGCGGTGACGAGCCAGTAGCAGGCGCACCGCCTGAGCTTTGGCCTGTGTGAAGCCGAGCAAACGCCGCTTTCTCCGCCAGGCGGCGAGCGCGCTTCTGCCCGCCCCCGACTGGGATGCCGCCGAAACGAACTCCTGCCATGTGCCCCTCGGGTGCAAAGTCCAGAAATGTCGCCATACCCTGGCAAAAATTCGGTGGTCCGACGCGTATTGTTCGCGTTCCGTCGCGTCCAGCCCCAGACGCACGACGACCAGGTCGAAATCAGAAAGCCACGTGCCCGCCAGGTCACCGACCCCGAGTTGGTAAGCAACGGGACCCACGAGCTCGCACAACCGGGACATCGCAGGCTCCTCCGGCGGCGTTGCGGTAAGACCGAGACGTTGCTCCGCTACACACATCTCCAGCGCTTCATCGCGCACCCCCACTCCAAAATGATGCACCTCGTCCACCACCAAGAGCTCGAAGTCCCCTCCGATCCTCGGCATGTAGCGGTATGCGCTCTCAAAAGTCGCCACCGTGATGGGCGCAAGCCGGTAACAGCCGTCGCCAAGGCAACCAACCGGCCCCGTGTGCACGCGTTCCAGCTCGACCAGCCACTGCTGGAGCAGCACGCGCGTTGGAACCAGACACAGCGCGCGCGCGCCGGTTGCAGCCATTGCCGCCAGGGCGACGCGGGTTTTGCCGCTGCCCGTCGGCAGGATCACGATGCCCCGCTGTCCCCCGAGCTCCCAGGAAAGCGCCGCCGCCCGCTGATAAGGCCTTAGCTCGAACGGTCGCCACCCCACGACCGCCGGGGCGCGCAAATCCACCTCGTCGCGCATGCGAATCCCCCGACTGCGGATCGCGTCACGGACTTCGGCGTAGCGCCACGCCGGAGCTCGCCAGAGCGCGACCCGCTGGTCCCACAACAAGCCTGGAACGAAGTCGAGATTCACTTCCGGTGCTTCGGCAAGAACCAGAGTTCCGTGATCGAAAAGCAGGCGCATCGCAATCAGACAGTCGTTCGTTCTTTTGGTTGAGTTGCTCCCCCGCGTTGCGCGGCGCCGTACGGCCGGCGGTCCTCGCCCGGCTCATGGCAAGTCCGCGTGTGCGGCTCGCCTGGCTGCGGGCCGCCGGGTCCCTCTTGCCCCGCGCTGTGCGCGTGGCGAGGGTCCCCAAGGGATTGCGAGACAGGCAGAGAACGTGGCGCGAGGCGCTGTTTGCGCCGGAGTTTCTGGGAACTGTCAGCCCTGCCCTTCCGATTGAAATGTACAGAGGCTAAAATGAGAATTGTCATGGCGAAGCTAAAGATCACCAACAACACCGATGCAGATAAGGCGCTCGAAGGGTTAATCTCCGCCGAGCAGGTTCGCTCCGTAGTCATTGAGGCGCTGGTGGACACCGGCGCGACCACGCTGGCGATCCCAGAAGAAGTCGTGCGGGCGCTGGGCGTGCGCGTGCGTGGAACGCTGCAAGCTCGCGATGCGCGCGGCCACATCATTGATTTGCCCTGGGTCGGCGGGCTCCGCATCGAGATCCTCTGTCGTGAGATGACGTGCGACGCGCTGGTGCTTCCCGAGGGAGCGGCTGCCCTCATCGGGCAGATTCAGCTGGAAGGGCTCGACCTGATCGTCGATCCCAAGTCGCGCGATGTTCGCGTGAATCCTCGGTCGCCGGAGGTGCCGCTTCTGGATCTGATGCCCCTTAGGGTCGCATAGTGCGAGATCGATTGTAGGTCGATGTTCACGCGCGGCTTAGAACTCCAAATGCTGAGTGAATCATGAAAGCGCGCGCCATCGTTCACCGAGATGTCAATTTGGTCGAGCTTGCCGAAGTCGAGATTCCCGCACCGGGTCCCGGCGAGCTTTTGGTGGAATCGAAGTTTACTTGCATCAGCCCCGGGACAGAGCTCCGGTGTCTGGGCGGGCTGCAGGGGCAATTTCCATTTGTGCCCGGTTACGCCATGGCCGGTCACGTGGTCATAGGTGGACCGGGCACTCAGATGGAACCGGGGCGCGCGGTTCAAGTCGGCGGGACCCAATACACCGGCACTATCAAGTCGCAATGGGGCGGGCACATGAGCCACGCCATCGCCCACGAAAACTCCGTAATTCCCATCCCGCAGTCGGTCGATCTTCTGGACGCGAGCATTTCCAAAATTGCTGCCATCGGGAATCACGGCGTGGAGCTCTGCCCCCCGCGCGACGGAGAGAACGTCGTCGTCGTTGGTCTTGGAGTCATCGGTCAATTTTCGGCGCGGCTCTACGCCGCGCGCGGAGCCCGCGTGTTGGGCGTGGACAAGTCGGCTCACCGCGTGGCGGCGCTCCGCGCTGCCGGCGTGGAGTCGGCTTTGATCGAAAGCTCACTGACCGACACCTGCGCCAAGCGGTTTCCCGACGGAGCGGACATCGTCGTGGACGCTACTGGCGTGCCCGCAGTCTTGAATGAATCCGTGCTGCTTGCGCGCTTGCCGGCTTGGGGCGGGGATGTCGATCCACGGCTCGGCCCCCGCTTCGTCATCCAGGGCAGCTACCCGGGCGATTTTTCCCTTCCCTACCAGTCGGTTTATCAGCGCGAGCTGACGCTTTTTCTCCCGCGCGATCGACAAGCGCGCGATGTCCGCAAGGTTTTGGAGCTGATGGCCGAAAAAAAAATCCAGTCGCGCGACTTGATCAGCGAGGTGCGGCCGCCGCACCGAGCCCACGAAACCTACGCCGAGCTCCGCGACCCGGCGACCCGGCTCATGACCGTCGCGTTCGATTGGTCGCTTTGAGAGCCCCGCGCCAGGGGCGGGCGCCTTTGAAGGGGACTGCCGCGGAGGACGGAGTAGAATCACCAGAGTGGCTGTTTCCAGCGGGTCACGCTTAGGCAACACCTACCGGGACCGAGCCGTCGTTCCGTTCCGGCGGCGGAGTACGGTCGCGCGCTACCGCGAATATCATGAGCTTCCGTTCGCTGAACTCCCGGAGCTCGTCTACGTGGGCTCGACCCGTAGCCTGGTCGCGCGGCGGGAGCGCAGACCATTTCTGGAGTTACCAATCCGGGTTCACTCATGACCGTGCCCGCTCAAGAATCCAGCGCGGCGAAGTACATGATTTCCGAGCCGGTGCTTCCCATTTCGATTGGCCCGTATCTTTTCGTATCAAAATGGTGGGTCGAAATTCCCCTTCAATACTGGCGTAATGACCGACACGCTCATCGGGCGCTCGAACTCCTTTATGTGACGGAGGGGAAAGGAACAGCGACGATCCATGGCAATCGGTTGCCACTGACTGCCTCGAGTGTTCTGGTTGTGTTCCCCGGAGAACCGCATTCGATAGAAGCGGATGCGCAGACTGGGCTGGCATTAACCGCAATTGCCTACGACCTCGAGTTGCAGCGAACGCCCGGTATGGCGGTTTTCCCCGCGACCTGCGCTCCCGAGTGGCCGCGCTTGATGCGCGCGTTCTTGCGCTCCAGAGTTCGAATCCGCCCCGACACCGAACATCGGCTTGTGGGGGCACTGCTAGGTGACATGCGCCACTGTATGCGAGGCGGTTTTGTGGGTTGGGACTTGAACAGTCGATGGTTCGCGGAAAGAGCGGTTCTGCTGAACGTCGCTTGTTTGTTTGCGCCGCAAGTCAGGGTTGAAATCCCAGTACCCCCCCGGGCGCATTGTGAGCCGATCCAGTATGAGCAGGGGGACCCGCTGGTGCAGGGTTTTTATCGGGAGATCCTGCTTCGACATGCAGAGGATCTCTCCCTTGCGGACGTGGCAAAGCATCTGCATGTGAGCACGCGGAAGCTCCAACGGATGTTGCAGAGCCAAGGTGTCAGCTTTGTGGGATATTTGCATGACGTGCGCATGAAAATGGCAGGGGTCTTAATGCTGCGAGACGATTCGCCTTTAGCAGAGGTCGCACGCGCCGTGGGGATCCCGGATCCAAGCTATTTCAGCAAGGTTTTCTTGAAACACTATGGCGTTTCGCCCACCGGCTATCGTCGGTTTCTGAAAGAACACGTCTAGGCCCCAAAGCAAACTCCGGTGCCAAATAGTGGCGTAATTTTCCAAGCCCAATGCCTTGCGCTGACTCGCGGTGGAGATTCTCTGTACGAGTTTCCCTCGCCTCTGTCGTCATTCTCCTACTGGTTGGCGCTCTCGACGCTGGTGGCGGAACTCTTCGAGTGGCACAATCTGTAGCCAGAGACCCAGCGCTTTCAACTTGCGATGGCTTTGGAACCGTCGTGCCGGCTTGCACCGGGGGAACTGGAGATGCAATGAACTTCGGGAGATCGATTTGCGTAGGGCTGCTTGCTGTGACCGTGGCCTGCTCATCGAGTGGGACACATGGGGTGAGCCGGGGCGCCGGCGGTAACACGTCTGCTGGCGGCAGCACGTCTGTAGGGGGCGACACCTCCGCGTCCGCGGGGGGCAGCAGCGCCCTGGGTGGCACGAACCCTGGCACGACCGGCGGGGCGCAGGCGGTGCAGACAGGCGGTACGGTTGGAACCGGCGGCAACCCGACGCTCCTGATCGACGCCGCCAGTCCGACCGCGGGCGCATGTCGCAAGGTGGACTTGGTGATATCGCTGGACGGGTCCGGCAGCATGTCCGAAGAACTGAAGGCCATGAGCACGGACGTGTTTCCGAAGCTCGCGGGAGCACTGCTCGGAATCGCCAGTGGGCTCGACGATTTTCGAGTCGGCGTGATCGATGCCTGCCCCATGCCATCGAACTTCCACACGCGCGGTGCAACGACTGCGGACTGCGGCTTTTCCAGCGGACAAGTCTGGATGGAAAGCACCTCTCCGCGGCTGGTCCAAGAGTTTTCCTGCGTGGGGGACCTGTACACGGCCGACGCGCAGTGCAGGAAGGCCAACACCGACGAGCAGCCCGTCTCAGCCGCAATTACCGCTCTGAACGACCCGGTCAACGCCGGGTTTGTGCGCACTGACGCGGTGCTGGTAGTGATGGCGATCACGGACGAGGACGAGCAAAGGTTCACGTTCCCCACTGCCCAAGCCATGTTTGACGCGCTGGTCGCAGTCAAAGGGAATCCTCAGGCGGTGGTGCTGCTTACCGTTGCGGGGAGTCGACCTTGCACAGGGGTTTACGGCGGCGCGACAGAAGCGGTCGTGCTGAAGGAGCTCACCGCACTCTTTCAAGCCAGCGCCCGCGGCGTGTTCTGGGATCTATGTGCGGGCAGACTCGAAGACGGGCTCTCCACCGCGATGAGCACCATCGAAACCGCTTGCATCGAGCTTCCCCAGATTCTATGAGCAAATTTGCCAACGCCAATTTCCTTGATCGGGCGCGGTCTGGCTGCCGGCGGAATCAGTAAGGCCCCGTCTGCTTGGGATATTGGCTTTCGGTCTGGAACCAGCGCCGGAGGAGCTCCCGGCGCATGTCGTTCAGCGGTTCCCCATAGCGCGGATCGCCGCTGACATCGTCGAGCTCGTGCGGGTCGGCCTCCAGGTCGTACAGGAGCTCCGTGCCGTCCTTGAGCGCGCAAAGCTTGTATTTATAGTTGCGCACTACTTTCCAAGACATACCCAATGGGAATCGGTATTCGTTGAACACGGAGGCCCGACGCGCGTATTCGGTTCCCAAGAGCAGGGGAAGGAACGATCTTCCCTGACAAAAGTCCGGCGCTTCGACTCCCGCGGCCTCTAGCAGGGTGGGGACT
>DASXTY010000817.1:0-2333 GCA_036505155.1 Polyangiaceae bacterium
CAGCGCTCTTTCAGCCGCGCAGTAGGGTGGGCGCTCGGAGGCTTTGAGCGGCTTCTTATTCACAGTAGGGGTTTGTCGGGCAATTCCCAGATGGCGAATTGGCCCTCCGACTGCCTGTGGAGCAGCTTGAACGGCGGGTCGGTGATGATTCCGCTCCTTCCGAAGGTGAGCACGTATCGAGCACCCAGGTTGCGCAGGCTGGGATGCACGGGTGAAACCCGAACCGTGAGCAAGAGCGGGTTTCTCTGAATGAATGCGATCCGTCGGTCTCGAAGCGGAGCCGGCTGAAGCGAGACCAGAGCGTACCGGTTGTACTTGAAACGCTCCTTGTCCTCGGGATCCAGTGGTCGCCAAAGATCGAGCTCCGGGTACTGGTAGACGCCTGATAAAACCCGGGCTCCCATCACCGACGCGACAATCCCCGGGTTGGGGTAAGCGGGCCCGCCGTAGGTGAGCCACAAGCTCGGACGCCCGTTTGGATGAGGATCGCGTTTCAACACACTTTCAACGGCGTCATGCAGTTGGCTTTTCGCCGGTGAAGGAAAACCCACCGACAGCGGATTGAAACTGGCGGAGGTAATGCCCAGCGACGGTGCGAGCAGGAGCGCGAATTCCCGAGCTCGACCCAGCGCCAGCAGAGCGCACAAGACGCCGGCACCTAGGGAGATTGCGACGACTGTAAAAGGCACCTTATCGGTGGTTGGAAAGGTGCCGTATGCCGCCTGAAACTGTGCCCCTTGCCAGGTGTAAAAAACGGCACATGCGACCAACACAATGGCTCCCCGCGTCAGCGATGACCTTTCGCGCCACCGGTCGATCCGCGCGCAAGCCAAGAGCTGCACGCTGACGATAATGGAAATTAGCCCCGTGGCGATCTGTGCTCGGAAGCCTTGCGACAGCGACATCAGAGTGCCATTTGCGATCCACCGGGGCACCCCAAAGTGACCGAACCCGATAAAGAACGCGCCGAGCGCGATGAGCAACCAACCAACGCAATCAAAGCGAGCGCGGATTTTCCTCGACACGGTGAGCGCGACAACTGCCCCTGGATAAAACAGGAAGAACCCAGCCGCCTCGCTGGGGTTCGAGCCGCGCGGCGGTTTAGCATTGGTAAAGAAGTTATATAAGGACCCGAACAGACGCCACGACGGGCAGTCGCCTCCAAACATTCGTCGTTTCCCGGGATATTCGGTGTTCACTAAGGCGCGCAGGGCATCCGCCGTGGAGTGCACGAAACTTCCGAACACAAGAGCAAACGTCAGAATGGCGATCCCCAAACCGGCAGCCCGCAGCCGTGGCTCTTCACGAACGGTACCGAGCAGTCGGTCACGAACCACCAGGCCGACGAAGAGAAACAGGAATACGTAGCCAAGCGGGACCTGCCACGGCGGATACAACTGCATCAGGAAGCCCGCCACGCTGAGCCCCAGCCCCGCGCCGCAAGAAAGCAGCACCCACCGCTTTTGAGACACAGCTAAGTAATACGCGCAGACCACCGCGAACGCGCCAAATGACACCACATGCGATGGCCAAACAGACCAGCACGCGACGTACGCCGAGCTGCAGAACCAACCCGCGCCGAGCACCGATAACAGTGGGCGCCCCGGAAGCAGGATCTCGAACAAAAGAAATAACGCTACGAAGCCGGAGAAAACCTGAAACCACCAGCTCCACGCGAGCCCATATTCGCGGCCGAACAACAAGTAGCCCCAGGTGAGCGGCCTGGCTATCGCCGAAAAATGTAGAACCGGAACCCACTTCACGACCAACATGTTCTGCCCGTTGCCGATGTGCGTATTGATCACCGGGAAACGCGGCGTGTGTTGAAATTGAGCCATCGCGAGCATCGTCTCGTGCGCCCACTCGTCCGCTCGCGTGTAGCGCGGGGTCGCCATGAGCCAGTCGCGCCACCGCGCTGCCGTTTGGGGACTCATGCGCTTCAGCAGCGGACTGGCGAGGAAATAGTTCTCCGACTCGCCGCCCGCCCATATGCTAGCGCCGAGCGCAATGGACGAGCCGTGGATGCGTCCACTGACCAGCGCTCCGAATAGCAGAAGGACCGCCAATAGCATCCGAGCGCGAAAGCTCATCCGCGAAGCGGCCCGGACAAAAGCCAGTCGAATGCGATGGTTCAGCGCCAAATCGGCCGGGCCACGCTATCTTGGCGCTTCGGGGTGAGCAAGTGGATAACCCATTGACCGGTGAGCTGGCGTAAAGTCTGCGCGCTTGACCGACCCGGCTCTAACGGTTCCGATGCGCGCGCGAGGCCACAGGTCGAGCATTGGCGCGGTGCTGTTGTTGGCGCTGGCAGCGTTTGGAATCATCTCGCGACT
>DASXTY010000818.1:0-1781 GCA_036505155.1 Polyangiaceae bacterium
GGCGTCCTAACCGCTAGACGATGGGACCTTGTTCCCCGGGTGCGGGTGTCCCGCAGGACACGCGACCCGGGCTGGGGGACTAGGATTCGAACCTAGATAACAAGAACCAGAATCTTGTGTCCTGCCGTTAGACGATCCCCCAAAAAACGAGTTTTGGGCCAAACCCGAGCGATCGACCGACCGACCGGGGGGCTGAATATCTAGCGCAGACTGGCGAGGCTGGGCAAGGCCAGCATTACGCTCGCCGGTTGCCTGCGCGTGTTTCCACGGGATGGGTGAACCCGGCCGCTTTTAGAAGTCGAAGCGCCCGCCCAAGGTGGGCATGATGCCGAAAAACGTTCCGAAACCGTCCTCTTTGGGAAGATTCACAATGCCGGGGCGGGCATCGCTTGGAGGATTTTGGAACGCACCCGGCACGTCATTCAATTGAAAGGCTCGCTGCCCCTCCGACTTGTTGATGTTGGTGAAGGCGTCACCAGTGGGCTTACCGGTGCGGACGGCGCTCGGCGCCAGCATCACGAACAGGGCAACGCCGAAGTCCACAGAGATCTTTTTGGCCAAGCGGATCCCGAAGCGAGCTTCTGGCGCCACGAACGGTACCCAGATGTTGGCGGGTTCTTCCGCTATGGAGAAGGTTTGAGTCACGGTAGTGGTCTCGTTCGGATCGCAGGTGGTTGGGTTTATCATCGGGTCACAGGGGTTCCGCACATCGCCGGAAAAAGTGCCTCCATTTTTGAAGACGGCCCTCAGCCGAGCGACGCCGGCGGACACTCGAAAGGTGAGGGGTGTCTTGTCGAGCAGTCGGTAAGAAGCCGACACCATCAGCAAAAGACCGGCAATCGTCGTTTGATCCTTGTAGTTGCTGCTGGTGAAGATCACGTTTCTGTCGCCGATCGCGTCGATGGTACGCGTCATCTTCTCGGCCATGTAGAGGTAACCAAAGCCGACCTCGACGCCGAGGCCTCGCAAGAGCTCGTACCCGCCGCGCACACCGCCCATGAAACCGAGCGGCAGAGACTTGCTCTTGCACTTGCTGCCGCTGCACCCGCTGTCGGCTCCGCCGCCAAACCCGGGGGCCAGGGCTAGACCCGCAAATGCTTCAGCATAAATGTGCGGAACGAAGCCAGCTTGCCACATGGGGTTGGATAGATCGCGCTCGAGAGATACTTTCACGAGCTCCTTCTTGCCCTTGGTGAGCGTCGCGTCCCCGCGGTAAGGCGTGAAGCCCTCGGCTGCAATTTCGATCTTGTGAGTGCCGCTCTGAAGGCGACCTTCCCAAATTCCGCTGCCAATTTGAACGCTGTCCACGAATACAGTGGCGTTGGTGGGGGTGGGCTCGATTCGGATTTCGGAGTCGAGCTCGACCGCGGAAAGAGTCAGGGTAGAGGTTTGGTTTTCTTTCACGCTTGCAGCGCTGGGAGGGGTTCCCAGCTTGTCTTTGCCCCGCAAAAATACGCTGTGCGGACCGACGGCGACCGTCGCCTGGTAAACGGGCGTTTGCCCGACCACCGCGCCGTCGATGACGATGTCCAGCGTCTTGCCGCTCGCCTCTTTGATTACCAGGCGTCCCACCTTACTCAGCGGCTTGAGCCTGGCAGCAACGGTTTTTCTCTGGCCCCCCGCCACCAGCACTTGCTCCTGATACGCTTCGAAGCCTTCTTTCGACACTCGGACGGTGTGTGTCCCCGCGTTGACACCGAGCGGGGGAAGGGGAGTGGTGCCTTCGCGTTGCTGGCCATCGACGACCACGGTCGCGCCAGACTGGTCGCTCTCGATCTGAA
>DASXTY010000819.1:0-5929 GCA_036505155.1 Polyangiaceae bacterium
GCCTTGTTCACCTGATAGGGGATCTCGGTGACCACGATCTGCTCGCGGTCCGGGCTGCCGGGAACCTTTTCGGTCACCGTGCGCGCGCGCATGAGCACTTGACCGCGGCCGGTCTTGTAGGCCTGATAGATGCCCATTCTCCCGTGGATTAGCCCGGCGGTCGGGAAATCCGGGCCGGGGATGACTTCGAACAGGCGTTCGATGGTGGTTTCCGGCTTTTCGATCAATAAGATGGTGGCCTCGATGACTTCGCCCAGGTTGTGCGGGGGAATATTGGTTGCCATTCCCACCGCAATTCCGCCGGAGCCGTTCACCAACAAGTTGGGGAAACGCGCAGGAAGCACCACCGGTTCTTGTTTGGATTCATCGAAGTTCGGGACGAAATCGACGGTGTCCTGGTCGATGTCCGTCAGCAGCTCCACCGCGATGCGCGCCAGCCGGCACTCCGTATATCGGTAGGCTGCGGCCGGGTCGCCATCGATAGATCCGAAGTTGCCCTGCCCATCGATCAGCATGTGACGCATGGAAAACGGCTGCGCCATGCGTACCAGCGCGTCGTACACCGGGGCGTCTCCGTGGGGGTGATAGTTGCCCAGCACTTCACCCACCACCGTGGCGCATTTCCGATAGCTCCCCCCCGGGTTCAGGTTGAGAGCCCGCATCGCGTACAGAATTCGTCGATGCACCGGTTTCAACCCATCCCTCACATCTGGGATTGCGCGCCCTACGATCACGCTCATGGCGTAATCCAAATACGAAGTGCGCATTTCATCCTGAATGCTGACGGGTTGGGTGTGCAAGTTGCCGGAAGCGGGTGCGGTGGGTTCGTCGGTCATGAAATTTTCAGTGCCGGTCGCGTGAAGAGGGCGAACGGCTCAGCCTTTCTACCACCTTGCGGCGCCGCGAAAACGCACAAATCGGGCCGGTCAGCAGACGCGAAGCGGCCGTGGGAGAGGCTCGGCGAAGCCGAGGGGGCGCTGCCACGCCCCCACTCAAGAAGGCTAGTGCCGCGATGCGCGGCCGAGCCGCGCGTGCGAAGCACCCATCGTCTCGATGGAATCGCGTCATTAGCGCAGCCGTTGCGAAAGCTCCCAGAGCAACGCCAAACCCACCAAGAATGCCACCCAGATCCCCCATTTCGGCGCCGCCAGCCGGGCGCGTTCGACAAAGCCGAGCCTCAGCTCCACATCGGCCAGGCGTTGCTCGATCACTCGCATCCGATCCAAGAGCTCCGTGTCGTCCCGATCGGCCGGCGTAGGCGCCGAAAGGAGCGTGTCGGCGCTTGGCCTAATCTCGGCAGCGGGGGTGGGCGAGATGGGTACCGACGAAATGGGTACCGGCGAAATGGGCAATTGAACCGATATCGGAATTTCTGGAGGCGCGGTATCCGGATCGGTGTCGCGCCCGTCGGATGCGCGCTCGGTGCTGGGCATGCGGGGAGTGGATTGCTTGGAGGTCATGTCGCAAACCGGGAGCAAACCATCCTGACACAGGTCCGGACGGGGTGCAGGGGAAGCGGGCCGATGCACATCATAGGAGCGCGGCGGCCACTGACAGGGCTATTTGTGCGCGCGTCGGGCGGCGATGCGCGAGGCGGCGCTCGACCACCCGCCATCGAGAGGACAGCCCGACGAGTCGATGTCGATGACTACCGGCGCATGGTCAGAAGGAGTGGGCTTCCCTTTGCGCGCTTCGCGATCAATCTCGGCCCAGGTTACCCGCTGAGCGAGCGATCGGGTAACCAACAGGTGGTCGATGCGCATCCCCATATTCTTGTGAAAATTGCCAGCCCGGTAATCCCACCAAGTGTAGCGCTCCGGTTCGGGGTGCCGAATCCGGTAAGCATCCACCAAACCCCAGGCTAGCAATCTTCTGAACTGCTGGCGTTCCGGTTCAGAGACGTGCGTTCCGCCGTGACATGCTGTCTCATCCCAGACGTCCCTGTCCTCGGGCGCGATGTTCAAGTCGCCGCCGAGCAGCAGCGGTTCGACCGGATCCCGAGCTCGCTCGAGCCAACCCACCAGCCGATCAAACCATAAGAGCTTGGCGGTGTAGAACGACGAGCCGACCGAGCGACCATTGGGCGCATACAGGCTCACGATGCGAATTCCGCCGCAGACTGCCGCAACCATGCGCGCCTCTGCCATCGGCTCATCATCGCCGACGTTGGGTGTCGCGTCCGGCGCCAGCGCTTCCCCGAAGTTCGATATTACCTCGGTAATTCCGGAACGGCTGGCGATGGCCACCCCATTCCAACGGCCTTGGCCGTGATGCGCGAGCTCGTAGCCCAGCCGCAGAAACTCGTCGCGCGGTGCATCGTCATCGGTGAGCTTCGTCTCCTGCATCAGGAGCACGTCTGGCTGCGCCCGCTCGAGCCACCACCAAACCTTGTCGAATCGGGCTCGGAGTGAGTTGACGTTCCAGGTAGCAATCCGCATGTTGACCGCACCTCTAATTGCGCAACTTTTGTAGTGGAATTTGCAGTGAATATCGGTGGCCGTCCATATCCGACCAAAGGTCGCCGACGCTGGCAGCGCGAGCGGGCATCGACCGCAGCCGGAATGTTTGCGGCGCAACCTCGCCCCGTTCGAGCTCCTGCCAAGTGCAGGGTGCGGACACCGGCGCGCCGGGTTTTGCCCGCACCGCGTAGGTCGCGGCGCACGTCGCACTGTAGCCATTACGTCCCGTATCCACGAAGATGCGCCGGTTGCGCTCTGCCTTGCTGAACGCCTGGGTTAGGTGGTGCGGATCCCGTTTGACCAGGATCGCGGCGACAGCGTTTGCGAACCGCGAAACCTCGTCGAATCCTGCCTTGCCATCCAACGGGACTGCGATATGAAAGCCCTTCGACCCCGAAGTTTTGATCCAGCTCTTCAGGCCGAGCTCATCTAAAAGATCACGGACGCCAAGGGCTGCGGCGCGCAAAATCTCCGGCTCATTTTCGGACGGGTCGAGGTCGAAGAGGCAAATGTCCGGTTGATAAAGGTTGGGCACGCGCGATGTCCAGACGTGCGGCGTGACGGTGTTTTGGTTCGCAAGCCAGACCAGCGACCGCGTATCCACTACCAGCGGATAGTGCACCGTCCCGCCCTTTTTGGGGGCTTCCACGCGCGTTAGCCAGTCTGGAAAGCCCTTGGACACGTCTTTTTGCATAAACCCCGGCTGGCCGATTCCGGCCGGGTATCTCTCCATGGTGACGGGGCGCGCGCGGACGTGCGGTAGCATAATCGGCGCGATAGTTTCGTAATAGGAGGCGAGCTCGCCCTTCGTGATCCCGTCTTCCGGGAACATGACCTTGTCCGGGTGCGTGATCGGCCCGAGCGGGTCAAAGCGGCTCAAGATTCCACGGGAAATGCAAGGGGAATGCGCCTTCCATCCGGGCGTTTCCATAGGATTCTAAATTCCCGATCGTAGGTCCATACCTTGGAGCGCTTTTCTCGAGCCGAAACGACGGCCAAATAACCGTCTGCCCAATCCGGCTCATGGTCGCGATACCGAGTCAGCCAGTCGAAGATCTCAGCCCACAGATCCAATTGGTGCGCGTCGGAGTACGGCTGTACCACGAAGGCGGTTAGAAAACGCCGAAGGCGCTCTCGCTGTGTTGCGTGCGGAAGGTGGAAACAGGCCTCTACCATCACGGGATCACAAACCACCAGCGGGCCTCTGGTCAGCCGTCCCAAGTCGCACAGTGCCCTCGCATTCAACCCATCGCGCGGATCGCACAACGCCACCAGTGGACCGGTGTCGAGCAGAATCACCGTCGCTTCCCGCGAAGTTTTCTCATGATGGCGCGCTTGGCGGCCGCGCGGTCATGCACATCATAGGAGCGCGGGCGCAAGCTCGGAGGATCCCGACACTCGGCGTAGATCTCCTGCATGATCTCGGCCGCGTGGTGCACAGCGCGCTTGGCCAGCTGACTCCGCTCGTATTCCGCGCGAATCGCCTCCCGGACCAGGTTGGATAGGTGGACCCCAGCTCGCCGCAGGGCTGAAACTCGCCGCGTATCGTCGGCACCCAGTCGAACATTCAACAGCGTCATCCGGTCGAATTGTAAATACAAATTGTCTTTACGTCAAGCCCAGCTCGACCGCAGCCAACAAGCACGAAACGGGGTGGCCATCCAATCAAAAAAAGTTCCCGATGGTGAACTCAAAGTCGCTCGACTCCTCGTAGGGGAGCGGCGAAAACGGGAATCCCCACTCGAAGCGTAAGGGACCGAGCGGTGAAAACCATCGGATTCCGAAACCCCACGAAGTGCGAAGTGAGGTGAGACTCCTGAATCCATCGAAACAAGGATTGGTGGCCCGGAAGCGCGCACTGGCGCCCCCGGTGTCGCAATAGTTTTGCTCCAAGTTCCAAGTGTTCCCCGCGTCGGTGAAGATCACCCCGCGCAGGCCGACCGCTTCCAGGATGGAAAACTCGAGCTCAAGGTTTTGAAGGTATTGGAGGTTGCCACCGATGTTCGCTCCGTTCGGGATGGGAGGACTGTTGGGGTCGGTGATGCGCGTGAGCGGCATCCTGGGCCCGATGCTGTTGAAAGCAAAGCCTCGCAGGGTGTAAATGCCGCCCAGGAAGAAACGCTCAAAGATGGGCACGCCATCTTTGGTGGGGCTGGTGACCAAACCGGTCTCGCTGTTGAACTTGAGCACGAAACCGCTTCCCAGCGGATAGAAGAAGCGTCCCGTCAAGCTGTGTCGCAAAAAATCGTTGTGGGACCCGATGGTTGGGGAAGCCCACTCGCTGGAAACTCGCGCGAAGATGCCCTTGGTCGGAAACAACCGGTTGTCGCGAGTGTCGTAGGTCAGCGCCGGGCGTAGGCTCGAAGTGATTCCATCGTTGAACAGGTTGGCCAGCGGCAGCTGTCGAAAAACGCTTACACTGCTGGAGGTGCCGAAGATGGTGGTCTGAGGCTGGGTGGAGACGCGCTCCAGCGTAAGCTTGTAGGTGAGTGACGCCGTAAGTTGCGGCTCGACCAGAGGATAGCCAAAGGTCAAGTCCCCGCCTCGGCTGGACTGCGAGAAATCGGTGTAAAAACGGGACTGATCGTAGAGGCTAATGCTGGCATCGAATTTGCTGTCCAAAAAATAGGGCTCGAAAAGTGTGAGGTTTACCTCCTGACGCAAGCCGCTCACTTGCGCTTGCAACGACAGGCTTTGCCCGTTTCCAAACAGGTTCGCCTGCTGCACCTGCGCGGTGACGATGAAATTCTCCACGCTGGAGAAGCCGGCTCCGAGCTGGAAAGTACCGGTAGGGCGCTCCGTCACCTCCACATAGACGTTCATCTTGTCCGGGGCAGAACCCTGCTCGGTGGAGTACTCCACGCGCTCGAAATAACCCAACGCGGTAATGCGGGCTTTGGAGCGCTCGAGATTGGTGTGGTTGAACTTCTCTCCCTCCCGCACTTCCATCTCGCGGCGAATGACCTTGTCGCGAGTTTTATCGTTTCCGCGCACCTCGATGCGCTCGAAATAGACCAACGGACCGCGCACGATTTTCACTATGACGTCGACTTCGTGGCGCTTGGGATCGAGGTTCGGCTGCGGGCTCGCTTCCACTCTGGCGTAGCCGTGGTCTTCATACAGGGTCTTGATGGCTACCAGGTCTTCCATCAAAGCCGCTCGATTGAAGTAATCGCCCGGCTGTGCGCGCACCATGAGTCGCAAGTTGCGCCGGCCGCCGATGGGCTCCACCTCTTCTCCGTTGGGCCCGGCTTCATAAACCCTGAGCTGGCGGATCCGATAGCGCGGGCCCTCATCGATGGTGATGGACACTTCAATCCCATTCTTGTCGGGAGTGAGCATGATGCGCGGCGTGCTCATATTGACCGAAAGATATCCGCGGTCGTAATACAGCGCTGCGATCACGCTCATATCGCGCTCGAAAGCATCCTGGCGAAACTTGGCTCCCGAGCCAAAATCGAACAAGGTGG
>DASXTY010000820.1:0-3040 GCA_036505155.1 Polyangiaceae bacterium
AAGACCACGCAAGGGACTTCATCCAGCGGCGCGTCCGGGGCGGCACCGGGCGCTGGCGGGCTCGGGGGCTTCGGCAGGGGTGGCGCATCAGGAACCGGCGCGTGGGGTGGCGGGTTATCGCAGAGTGGCGGAGCAAAGAGCGATTCCGGTCTCGGCGGCTCTGGTAAAGGCGGCTCAACGGGAACCGGCGGCTTAGGGGGAGCCGGTGGCGCGGTGAGCGGCGGTCGCGGTGGGACGGCCGGCGCTACGTGCATCGAGGCAGGCGGCGAGTGCAAGTCCCAGTCCGAGTGTTGTGCGCCGTTCAGATGCGACGACGTCTCGACCCCGAGCGAGCCAAGCAAATACCAGTGTCGCGTGTGTGCGTTCTACGGGGAGAGCTGCACGGTGGACACAGATTGCTGCACGGGCGTACCTTGCCTTGGAGGAATTTGCCAAATTATATAGAACCTCCACGCGAGGCAGCCGAAGCACGCGGGCCACTCCCGCGGCTAGATGCCATGATGCGTGTACTGACCGAGGTGTTGATTAGACGAGGCGGCGGGGGCGGAGGCACAGTCGAAAGGTCGAATGTGGCCAGCGTGGCGCACTTCTTGGAGCCCGATGACGGTGGATAACGAGCGATCGAAGGAGACGGCGCGAAATGGAGATGTCTCGAGGCAGGAGAAAGCTCAAGGGTTCACTCGAAAGCACGAACGAAGTTATTGCCCTAGTGTCCTGTCCCCCCGCGTCCGCTTCGCGTCCGCGCTAGTGTCCCGCTGTGCTCGCGAACTTCAGCGCACCCTGTCGAATTATTCTACGAATCACGGACGCAACACTAGCGCTTAGCGATTTTCCCGGCGAGCTTGGCGGCGCGATCGCGCGCGCCGTTGATGATGGGCCTGGATTGCTCGATGCTGAGCCCGAGGTGTTGCACCAGCGAGGTCAGCAGCTGCTGCTCTTCCCTGCTCTGTTTACCATCGGCGTGAGTGAGCAACGCCGCGTGAGCGATGATGAGCTCGCGCTCTTCCGCGCTGAGCCCGTGGTTGCTGATGTCTTTCACCGTGCGTTTGGTTTGAGCGAATTGGCGGAGCTCCGCTTCTTCTTCCTCGGTGGCTTCGAATGCCCACAAGAGGGAGTCAATCATTCCCACTTCGGGCTCGGAAACCGTCCCGTCGGCCCAGGCCACCGCTACCAGTGCTTTGATGATGTTCTTTTCGGCTGGCGTCATGGGGCGGCAAGGTAGCCCAGTCGCTTGACTCGGTCTAGTGCCGCGATTCCATCCAGAGGATGGGCTCGCTGTCCTAGGAAACCAGGGGCAAACGCCGCCGTCCGTAATCCTGGCGGACCTTGACGTCCAGCGGACTGCTGGGAAGCGGAAGACTCTGGTTTTTCGCATAAACGGGATGCCGCCCGCGGGTGCGAAACCAGTCCGCCACCGTCGCCGTCATTTTCATTTTTTCAACGATGTTGCGCCAGCCGACGCCGGTATTGTAAGCGCAAAAGGAGATTTCGCCGAACTCAGTGCCGTAGGGAATGATACACATCTCGGTGCGGCGAAAGTCGTAGTTGAACAGGTCCTGGAACCACATTCCGGCAACGAACAAGAACCGCCACTCGAACTGGTTCGCGTCGCCTTCGCTGTCGCCCACCTTTTCGCCCTTAGCCCCCATCTGGCTCAAGAACTGCCGCATGAAATGGTGAAAGTGATAGCCGGCCGGAGCCCGATCCGAGCGGAAGTTACGCATTAGCGACAGCCCGATTTCTCCCAATGTGCGTTTTTTTCCCAATCCCGCGTCGGCAATGTTTTGCATATCCTCCAGCACCTGTTCCAGGTCCAGAAATTCCGACACCGGTATCATCTGCTTGGTTCGCTTGTGGACCAAAAGCACGGTGCCAATCCCGCAATTCGGGTGGCAACCGCACTTGAGGGCTCCAAAATCGACGTTTGGCCCCTGGAGGACGTCCACCACATCGCTGAACGAGTTCATGGCGCTCAACGGAAACCAGTCGCGCAGCGGCTCCGTGGCCCCCAGCTGCCGGCGCAGATCATGCGCCAGATGGCTCAGGGTGTAGCGCTGGGTCCGACGCTGGGCCTCGCTGATGTCCTCGTCCCGCCCGGTGAAGCTCACCGGCTGGAAGGATACCACCGTGATCTTGTCCGCATTGTCGACGGCAAATTCGACGATGGGGCCCACCTGGTCATTGTTCACGCCATTGACCACCGTGACCACCAGCACCACATCCACGCCGGCGCGGTGTAGGTTGTCGACGGCCCTGAGCTTCACGTCGAAAAGGTTGCCGACTTTGCGGTGGCTATTGGCTTGGTTGGTCACGCCGTCGAACTGCAGATAACAGAGCCTGAGTCCGGCAGCTCGCGCCTGCTGGCAGAGCTCCGGCTCCTGCGCGAAGCGGATGCCGTTACTGGCGCATTGCACGCAAAAGTAGCCGAGCTCCCGAGCGTAAGCGATGGCCTTGAGGAAATGTGGGCTCAGCGTTGGCTCACCGCCCGAGAACTGGATGCTCATCTGCCGGCGAGGCTTCACATTCAAGCTATCCTCGAGAATTTTTCTTATGGTTTCCCAGTCTGGTTCGTGCACGTACCCCACCTGGTTTGCATCCATGAAACACGGGTCGCACATCATGTTGCACCGATTGGTTAGGTCGACGGTGAGCACGGACCCGCGCCCGTACTGGATGGAGGAGGTGCCGTGGTTTCGGAGTGGGGTCTTGGGCGAAGCGAAGTCACGACCGGGAAATAGTCGCTCGATGCGGGCCAAAAAAGCCGGATCGATGCTGATCACATCTTCGAAAACGCCGTGCTCCGGACACCGCTTTACCATCAGCACTTGTCCGTCGCGCTCGATGATGTCCGCTTGGATCTCACCCGGATGGCCCTGGATGTATTCGCTCAAATCTCGTTCGCCGCTGAGCACGGCACTCCTTACATGCTTCACGCACTCCGGGCACAGTGAGTCGGTGCGCCGCGGCCATCCGAGCGGCGGAAACGTGCGGTCTTTTTTGCGCAGCAACGGCGCCGGCGCCCATTGTGGATGCGCGGGCG
>DASXTY010000821.1:0-6305 GCA_036505155.1 Polyangiaceae bacterium
GGCAAGCCCGCCTCAGCAGCATGGTGCGCTCGCCGTGGACAGCCAAAGGTCCGGCCTCCATCCTACGCTGCCATGGCGCTCACCGTCGTCGTGCGCACGTCAGGGACGGAAGGCCCTTCTGGCTCGCCGCTGACCATTTCGTTCGACGCACCGCGCATCGTGATCGGGCGCGGAGAGGGCTGCGAAGTGCGCCTGCCTGACCCCAGCGTGAGTCACCGCCATGCAACCATTCGTCAGCGCGGTACGGAATACATCGTCGTGGACGAGGGCAGCACGAACGGCACCTTCGTTGGCGGCGTCCGCCTTTCACCGCAAGCGGCGCGGGTCTTGAGGAGTGGGGAGCTCATTCGCGTCGGGCGGGTGTGGCTGGAAGTGCGCATTCAACACGTCGCTCCCACCGAAAATCCCCATGACGTGACCAAGGAGATCGCGCTCGCGCTGGTTGCCAATGCCTTGGCCGCACAAGGCGACCGTGCTGCGCTGCGTGTCAAAGTCGTGGCAGGTCCGGACGCCGGACGCGACTTCATCATGGATGAGTTCGAGCGGCCCTTCGTGATCGGGCGCACCGCCCCCGCGGACTTTCAGGTCACCGACCCCGACGCTTCAAGAAGGCATGTTGAAGTGATGCGGCGCGGTGACCAGGTAGAAGTGCGTGAGCTCGGGTCAAAAAACGGTACCCAGCTTTCGGGTCGCGCGCTCGAGCCCGCAAAGTTGGTGGTTTGGCCCCGCGGTGAATCGATTCAGGTGGGTAAAAATGAGATGGTTTATGAGGACCCAGTGCTGGAAGCGCTGGGGGAGCTGGAGCGCGCCGCGGATGAGCTGATGCGCGACGATGAATCCCTGAACCCGCCGGAGGTGCGAGAGCCGTCGGGTCTTCCAGCAGACCGTGCGCTCGGTTCATCCGAATCCGTGAAGCGGGCACCGCGGCAGCCCAAACCACCGCCGGTCGGGGCGCTGACCGAACCGGAGGGGAGTCGGACCGCCGGGCAGAGGTGGAAAGGCATCGATTTTTTGATCGCTTTCATCGCGTTGGCGGTTTTGTGCGTGAGTCTCATTGGGATATTCTGGTTATTTCGGTTCGAGTAGAGGAAGAAATGGTAGAGAGCGCTGAGAAGGCCCAAGCTGCTGAGCATTTCCAAGAAAGCAGCCCGGTTGGCGCCTGGATCCGGCGACAAGTGCTTCCCCAGCTGGGCGTGGTCGGTCCGGTAGCGATCCGCAGCGAACCGCTACCGTCATCACACCGTGCGGTGCGCTGCGGCGTATACGCGAACGGTGCGGAACGCGCCGCCTTCGTGCTGAAGCGCTATTTCGAAGATCCAGGCGTGACGCCCGAAACAGCGGTGGTGCGCGCGCGGCGTGAACACCGAATGTTCCAGCTTGTAAATGAGCATGTTGCATTTCAGTCAGGCCATCGCGTGGCACGCCTCCTCGGAGCGCACCTGAAACCTCCGGCTGCCCTGGCTTTCGAATACGTTCCCGGCGTAGAGGCGGCCTCCGCCATCAAGAGCGCGGCCGATCCGCGACGGAGCTCCAGCGAAACCGTGGAGCGCGCGCGGAGCGGCCTCCGGCAGATCGGCGTCCTGCTGGCAGAGCTGCATGCGCACGAGGTCGCCGTTCGAGTACCGATCTGGCTTTCTCCGCTAAAAAGCTATCCGCGGCGGCTGTTGCATCGGCTGGCTGCCGACGGCGTCGTCAGCGAAGCGCAGTATGGCGTTCTCTCACGGCGCTTGAAGTCCTTCCTGAGTGTTTTGTCCAAGCCGAACCTGACACTGGTGCACGGGGACGCCAATCCCACCAACTTTCTATTATGCAGCGAAGGTGTACTTGCGCTCGATCTTGAGCGGATGGGGACTTGCGATCCCGCCCTGGATCTCGGTTTCATGATGGCGGACCTGATTCATCTGGTTCGACAATATGGAGGAACCGCTTCATTGTGTGGAAGCCTGACCGACGGCTTCGCCACTGCGTACTCGGTGGCTTCGAAAGCGCCCACTACCCCAGAAAGTCAGGCTTTGTTCTTGGCTATCGGCCTTTGGAGAATCGCAAGAAACGGCTGGCTCGATTTGACACACCGACGCTGGCTGGCGTCGGTCAGTCGCTTGGTACTCCAAGCGACGGAGGCGGGGCATGACTTTTCGATTGGGGAGCTGTGGGGTTGAAGCAGTCGGCGCATCGCACCTTCGGGTTCATCAAACCGTTCGGTGCCTTGATCGGGGCTGAAGAGGAGGGATCGGGAGAGGTGACGGGTGAGGGAGAGTAAGCGGGATCGGAATTTTAGGGTGCGGTATCGGTGTCGGGGATTGGCTGAGCGTCCTGCGGGGGGCCGCGCACACGTCGCGCCGGCGCAGAGGAGTACGTCAATGGACGGCGGGGCGCCGTCACGCCGTCTGCGCGATGGGGCATGACGCTCAGCCAATCCCCCACACCTCAACTCCCCCACCATAAACTCATCGCTTATCAGCTTGCCCTGGAATTGGTGAAGCTGGTGGCGAGTATTCGCATTAGCAATGCGCAGCTTCGTCAGCAAGCGCGAAAGAGCGCGGCAAGCGCGGGGCTCAACACGGCGGAAGGTGCCGCGCGGCAAACCATTGCCGATAAGAGCCGAGCCTATGCCATCGCTTTAGCCGAGTGCTGCGAGTGCTGTGCCGCTGTTGAAATAGCCGGAGCCCTCGGCGCTTGCGCGCCCGCGCACGTGCAAGAAGTGCTGGTGCTCGGCACAAGGTTGAAGAATGTGCTGAGTCGGCTGGTGCGCTGAACGCTCAGAGGCTTCGGTGGTCACGTGCGGCAGTTGCGCGCTCCGCAGCGTAACCCCGTGCTGGATGAGATCAGCTGCCGATATGACGCGTCGCCACGGACGGGCCCATGGTAGCAGATCACGGTTCGAACAGCCGCGTCGCCACTTCGTCCACGCTCAGCTGACGATGTCGAGCGACATCGGTCAGGATGCCGCGAAGCGTCCCCACGCGTAAAGCCCGGTGGAGCGGTACCGTAATGTGATGCTCGCCGTGCTCGGTGGCCGTGAGCCGCCGGTGGCTGCCCGTCGTTCGAGTCTCCGTATAGCCAAGTCGTGCAAGCGCTCGGCAGAGCGCTTCGCCGGAGAGATCTCGCGGCAACCTCATACAGCGAGAAGTTCTTCCCGTACTGAATGCAAGCGGATCACTTTGGGACGGTCCGCCTCGTCGAAGTGGCAGCGCACCGCATCACGAACGTTCTCGTACAGCTCGTCGAGTGTGTCGGCCTCAGTAAAGATGGATTGCCCCAACGCGCGCGCTGTCCAGCCGCCTTCAGACGCTTCTTCAAGTACGAAGATGATCTCGGTCATATCGTCCAAAACTGTACCACGGGCGCTCGCGAGCACAAGCGCTGCAAGAAGTGCTTGTGCTCGGCACTAGGCTGAAGAATGTGCTGAGTCGGCAGGTGCGGTGAACGCTCACACCGCCTCCAGCTCGCCCGTTCGCGGCCCTTTCGGATGCTCCGGGTCAGGGCAGTGGGAGAAACTGCGAGCCACCGCCGCATCAAGTAACCACATCACGAGCTCGGCATCCAATCGGAGCACGCGAAAGCCAGCCCGCCCAAGCCTTGCATCGCGCCCCGCATCAGCGGCGCCAGAAAATCCACGATTGGCCCGCCCGACGGAGTCAAACCGTTTCGGGCTGTCCTCGCTCGCGGCGTGCCTTCCACCCGATGAAACCCAATGCGCCGAGCGCCACCACTGCGATAGCAATCGCGGCCGCCCAGCGAGCCTGTCGGCTGAGCACTCCCGTAGCTTCCGCGCGGAGCGCTGCGTCGAGCCCACGCCGGGCGCGGGCGTTGCCCGAATCGAGCTCCATCGCGCGTCGCAACAGGAATTGATCCAAAGTACCGGCTTTTGCCAATCGCTCCGCCTCTAGTGTCAGTCGCCGACTCGCAATGCGGTCGCGCTCGGAGGCATCGCTGCTCAACCGTTCCGCGCGTCTGAGCGCCGCGAGTGCCGCCTCTGGGTCCTTGTCCTCAAGCTGGCGTGCGTAGGCATAATAACCGCTCGCCATTTCCGAGCGTCGTTCGAACAACGGACTCTCTGCGAGCACGGTGTCGAAAGCCGAACGCATGGCCGCATAATCCCCGGCGCTCTGGGCTCTGAGCCCTTGGTCGAACTCGCCGTAGACTCGCGCGAGCCGAATCCGATCGTACAAGACGAAAAGTTCCCGCGCCGTGCGCTGCCACGACCAATCGCGCGGCGGACGCTTGCCCAACGCGTTTTCGTACGCATCGCGCAGCTGCCAGAGCGCAACTTCTCCCATCATGCTGACACTCTGGCGCGCGGCTTCCCGGATCTGTGAGCGTTCGCTGTTCGAAAAGGAGATCACCAACCGCGCTGCGTCCGGGTCGCGCGTACGGCCGTAAGCTCGCAGCACATCGGCCAGCGCTTGCATATCGTCGGTCTGTACCGCCTCACCCGGAATACCCTTGCCCAAAATGTCGAGCTGACGATCCGCCCATCGTGCGATTTTCTCGGACTGGTGACGCCGGGCTTCGATCAGCGCGGCCACCGCCCCATTTCCCAGTTTCTGAAGCTGAAGTTGGGTATTGACCCGAAGAAATTCACCGAACCGCACGTACACCTCAATCAGCTCGCGTGCGGCTTCCACGGTTCCAATTTGCGCCAGCATGCGACTCATAGCGACGATGGCAGTCAAGTCTTGCCAGGGAGCGGAGCTGGGTCGCGCCTGCTCCAGTAACATCGCCAGGTAATCCGGGGGCGTGCTCTGCTCGCTCTTCGGCGCCCGCGCCTTCGGTTCTTCGTCGGTTTCGCGCTGACTGGCTCGATCCCGGGTTTTTCTTCTGGTTTCGAGCAGGACCCTCTTCATGGCGCTGCGATCACATTTGTCCCCAATTTCGTGCACGCGTTGATGGATGGCGCCGAGCCAGCTCGGCAATACTTCCAGGATTTCGGGCACCGCCGCCGCGCGCTCGGCTGGGTCGGCGGAACCGATGCGAGAGAGCACCGAATTGAGTTGCTCCCGCTCTTGCGGATCGGGCGGTCGCAAAGTCAGGCTCGGAGCCGAGGGAAGCGGCGGTAATGAGGCGCTCGTCGCCGTCTCGCCCATCGCCGGCCCATTGAAAAAGAGCAGAACCTGCCCGAACGCCGCCATCCGAAACAGGAGCGCGGGAAGGGCTCGACGGCGCGGGTTTCCGATGGGTTCGGGCAAGACGCTCTAATCCACGATCCTGAAGTCCGCAAACTCGCCGGTGTAGCTCCGCCACCGGGTTTCGACCCGGTCCACTCGCGCCGCGCTCGGGCCCTTCTGGGCCCACCGGTAAAGCTCTCGGATTTCTTGCTCCTCACCCTCCGCCAGAATTTCCACCGATCCGTCGGGTCGGTTCCTGACCCATCCCGTGAGCCCCATTCTTTTAGCTTCCCGCTGGGCAGCGGCTCGAAAATACACTCCCTGCACACGACCGCGCACGTAAAGTTGGAGCTGCTTGAGAGCCATGGCGCATATTGTAACTAGCCAAACCGTAACTGTGCTAGAACTTGCTGGGGTGGAGCCGCCGCGCGTGGGCGCGTTGGAACGAGAACCGCCGACGGGCAGCCACCGCTTTGGGCCTGAGAACATCCCCTCCGCGTGGGTGCTGGTGGATCCGCGGCAAAGTTCGTGGTTCGATCATTGGTGGTCGTGGAATTGGAGTCTAGATCCGCGCTCAGACACCGGAGTCCGGGAGAGCTGGAATCGGCTTTGGCTCGCGAGGAGCGCGTTTCGAGCGCCCTTCGCGAGGTGGGCATCGCGCTCGGGTCCACGCTCGACCTGGATGACCTGCTTCAGCTGATCCTGAACAAGCTCACGGATCTGGTGGAAGCCGATCGGGCTACCCTCTATTTGCTCGACGAGTCGCATGGGGATCTGGTGAGCCGCATCGTCATCGGCGGGGAGGTCCGGTCGATTCGGCTCAGAGTTGGACACGGAATCGCCGGAACGGTAGCTCAAACCGGCCGGCCCATGCGGGTGCGCGACGCTTACTCCGACGCGCGCTTCGAGCGCGAGTGGGACACCTTAACCGGATACCGCACGACCAGCATGCTGGTTGCGCCGCTCAAGAATCACCTCGGCCGCACCATCGGGGTAATTCAAGTGCTCAACAAGAGAGGCGGCGAAGAGTTCAGCACGGAAGACGAGGCGATTTTGAGCTCGCTGAGCACTCAGGCGGCGGTGGCAATCGACAACTCGCGGCTGTTTCTGTCGCTGATTCAGAAGAATAAGCAGCTGGTAGACACCACCGAGCAGCTCGAGCGGCGCCTGCGCGACCTCGAATTATTGTTCGAGCTC
>DASXTY010000822.1:0-7969 GCA_036505155.1 Polyangiaceae bacterium
GCGGCAGTGCGAGGTAACCCAGTCCGGCGAATGCAGCGCCCAGAACTAACGCGGTGACGACGGCTGCGTTTCGCAACCGCGCCCCATCCTGTGGACGTTGCGCGCTTAGCCGGGACAGCGTGGTGTCCACGCCGAGCAGTCCCACTCCGGCGAGGATCCCCGGCCAGACCATCACCACGGCGAGCTCCCCGCGACCTTGGGGAGCGAGCAGGCGCGCGACCAGCGGCCCCGTCAACAAGCTAGTCGCCTGTATCAGCAAGTTGGCCAGCGTGGTCCTGGTGACTGCTCGAAGCACAGGAAAAGCCGATCAGCCGAAGCCCGCGGCAGATGCGCTGGCCGCCTGTTCCAACACTTCGCGCCAGCGGCGGGTTGCATGCTGCCGGTCGAAGCGGCGCTCGAAGAGGTCGCGTGCTCGGTGGCTCATGGCTTGATGCTCGGACGGAGACTCTAGTGCTTGACGAATGGCTTCGGCCAAGCCGTGCTCGTCGCCGGGGCGTCCTTCCCAACCGACGCGCTCGCGTCTGATAAGCTCGGCGACCTCACAGTGCGCGGGTCCCACGTAGAAAACGGGTCGGCCGCTGGCGAGGGCGCCGTACACTTTGCTCGGCACCAGAAGGCCTTGCAGTCCTTCTCGAAGCGAGACGAGGTGCACATCCGCAGCCGACAAGCTTTCGCAAAGACGCTCTCTCGGTTGAAGTGGCAAGAAGCGAACGTTGGGCAATCCCACGGTGAGCCGCCTCGCCTCCTGCATGCGTTGGCCATGCCCAGAAAAAATGAAGAGTACTTTATTACTCGATTCCGAAAGCTGGCGGGCAGTTCCAGCAAACGTGGTCACATCATGCGCAAGTCCCAAGTTACCGCTGTACATGACGATGAAGCGACCTTCCAGGGCGTGCTCTTTGCGAAACGGATTGGCATCGGGTAAGAGGGGCCGGATAGCGCGACCGTCGGCCCAGTTCGGGATAACGGAAATGCGCTCGGCGGGTGCTCCCTGTGAAGCGATCCGCTCTGCCATGCCCTCCGACAAGGCCACGATGCGCTTGGTGTGTGCATGCGCCCACCGCGCCACCCCTTGCAGCGCCTTGTACGCAAGCGCTTGCTCATCGAGCACACCCAGCGCCGCGCTGAGTTCCGGGTAAACGTCCTGATTCCAGGTCACCAGGGGAATTCGTCGTGCCCCGGCGACGGAAGCTGCTCCGGTGCTCAGCATCGGGGGCGTGGTGAGCGAGAGCATCACATCCGGCCTGGCAACGGTTGCGGCGCGCGCCGCAGCAGAGGTCCAAAAAGTGAGATACGCTGCGGACCGGTGAACCATGGTGCCTCCCGCGCTCGGCCCCCACAGCCTCAAGACTCGGACCCCGCGGATGGTTTCTCTGTGCGCCAGGTGCTTTTTGTCCAGGTATGTTCCAGAGCCGGTTATCACCGTAACGTCGTCCCCCTGTGCCGCGAGATCCTCGCAGAGCTCCCCCAAAAGCTGGCCGGTCGGCGCCGAGTCCGGCAGGTAAAACTGATTGAGAGCGACGACGCGCACCGGACGGAGAAGCTAGCACTTCAGCCCCTCTCGGGGTTCACCGGTTGAAGAAAGTGCTACGCGTCCCCCGGTTCTCGTTCAAGCTTCGCTCCCATCATGTCCATTCCAGACCTGTCCCAGCTGTCGTTTGCGTCCCTGGTAGATCCGTTCGTCGGTGTCGAATCGCCGGCAAACTGTTTACCGGGTCCGTATTTGCCATTTGGAATGGTGCGAGTGGGACCGGACGTGGAACCTCCGCAGCCCACTCATGGTTACCGGAGCGGCGACAGAATCGTTGGCTTCAGTCATACCCACGTTGCGGGTACCGGCGGGACCTCTCGTTACGGTAATATCCGCGTAATACCGTACCCTGGCGGGTCTCACCTGGTGCCGGGTCCGCTCGCCCCCCGCAATGAATCGGGCTGCCCCGGCTATTACCGAGTGGAGCTCGAAAACTCGTCCATCACCGCGGAGCTCACTGCCACGGCGCGCGCGGCAGTGCACCGTTACCGATTTTCGGGGTCGGGAAATCTGCTGGTTGACCTGGGAGCCGTGGTGAAGACAGGGCTGTCGTTTACAGAGTGGGATCACATGCCGCGCAGCCTCGGCGGGTGGGTGGAGATGCTGTCGGACCGCGAGTTCTGTGGCCGAGCGGACTTGCAAGGCGGCTGGGGGCACGATTTCCCTTACAGCGTGTACTTTTACGCGCGGCTCTCAAAGCTGGCGAATCTCCGCTACGCGATCGACTCGAGCGGAAGCCGTTTCGAGAGTTCCGCTACGGGGCCCAACACGGCTGCGTATTTCCATTTCGCCGATCCTGCAGAAGTCGAGCTGAGAGTTGGGATTTCCTACGTGAGTCTAGCCAAGGCGCGCGCCAGTTTGGAGCGCGAAGTGGGGGAAAAGAGCTTCGACCAGGTCCGGGCCGAGGCAGCGCAGATTTGGGAGCGGACTCTGTCGCGCATCGCCGTGCACGGCGGTACCAACGCGGACCAAAAGCTCTTCTACAGCTTGTTTTATCGACTGGCCTGCATGCCCACGGACCTCGGGATCGACGATGAATTCGGCTCTTGGCACTCTGGAGTCCGTCACTTTACCGACTACTATTGCCTGTGGGACAGCGTGCGGAACGCGGATTCGTTTTTCGCGTTGTTCGATCCTGAGCTCGCGGTTGACAAAATCAATTGTCTGCTCGATGTGGCCGAGCACACCGGTTGGCTCCCGGACGCGTGGATCGCGGGGCACAGCGCCTTCATCCAAGGCGGAAGCTCCGCCGACATTTTGCTTTCGGAGTATCACCAGAAGCGCCTTGAAGGCATCGATACAGCACGCGGGCTCGAGCTCGTGCTTCGAAACAGCGAGACGCCTTCACGCGATCCGTTTCACCGGGGGAGGTTTTTGGAGGATTATGAGCGGCTCGGTTACGTTTCGACGGCGTGCCCGCGAAGCGCGGTGTCACGGCACCTGGAGTACGCTTACCAGGACTTTTGCACGGCGGTGCTGGCGCGCTCGCTCGGTAGAAACGACGCGGCCCAGCGTAAGCTCCGCCATTCTCGAAAGCTCTGGAACCTGTGGCGCGACGACATGGGTTATTTTGCTCCGAAAAATCCGGATGGAAGCTGGGCCGAGCCTTTTGATCCGCTGCGCCCCGCCGCCCAGTCCTGGCTAGACCCGTATTTCTACGAGGGCCCCAGCGCACAGTGGTCGTTCCAGACCTTCCACGATTTCGCGGGGCTGGTAGAGCGCCGAGGGGGACCCGAAGGTTTTGTCCGCCACCTGGACGAATACTTCGAGCGCGGGCGGCACGCCTCCAAAGAAACCATTTTACATGTGCCATTTCTGTACCACTACGCCGGTGAGCCGGCGCGCTCGAGCGCCCGCGTGCGACAGTGGATGCGGCGCTGTTTCACCCTGGACCGCCGTGGGCTAAGCGACAACGAAGACATGGGTTGTCAGAGCGCGTGGTTCATGGCTTCCGCACTGGGCCTTTATCCAGTCATGGGGCAAGACATCTATTGGCTCACCGCCCCCATCTTCGATGAAGCGGAGATTCAGCTCGGAGCGAGCGGGGCAACGCTCCGCATTCGCGCTCCGGGTGCCGCAGATGAGCATCAATATATCGCTCGGGCTAAACTCGATGGGAGGCCGCTGGAAGAGGCATGGCTCAGGCATGAACAGATTGCGAACGGGGCCACGCTGGAGCTCGAGCTCGCGTCGTCGCCAACCGATTGGGGAAAGGGTCGCCCGCCGCCCTCGCCGTTGCCGGGGTTTTCGCTTTGACCAAGGCGCGGTTAGGCCGTAAATGTTCCGCGTGTCGACCAACACCGCGAGCCTGCTTCGCCCGCCCGCGGTGACTTTCGATTGTTGGGCAACGCTGCTTTATGAGACCGATCGCAGTTTGGGGCCTCTGGCGCGGGCGCGCAGACTGGGCAAGGTGGCCGGGGTCGATGAGCGGCATGCGGCCCTAGCTCTGCAGCGCGCCTGGCGGCACCACTCGGCGCTGTGGCATCGGCGGGTGGTTTTCAACGCGCGCGACATGGCGCGCATGGCGCTGGAAAGCTTGGGGGTAATGCTCGAACCTGCCCGCGTCGACGAGCTAGTGACGGAATTCGAGGACGTGATTCTGAATCATGAGATCTGCGTCGTGCAGGGCGCAGGTGAGGCGCTCGAGCAACTGGCGCGTGCCGGGGTGCGGCGTGCCCTCATCTGCGATACCGGTTTTTCTCCGGGCCGCACCATTCGCTGCTTGCTTGCCCGCGCGGGGCTGCTCGAATTGCTCGAGGTTTGCGTTTTTTCGGATGAAGTGGGGGTACCCAAGCCCCATCCGCGCATGTTTAGCTCAGCCTTCGATGAGCTGGGAGTTCCCGCGAGTCGGGGCGTGCACGTCGGCGATCTCCGCCGCAGCGATATCGCGGGCGCTCGCGCCTTCGGCATGGGCTCGGTGCGAATGGCCGCGCATCATGACGATGCCGATGTCGATACCAGTGCCAACGCCGGCGTCATTGACTGCTTGAGCGCCGGCTGTGATCCGGTCTGCGAAAGACCGGAGGCGGACGCGGTGGTGACGTCGTATTCGGAGCTCTTGGCGGTATTGGGCTACGCGTGAGCAGAGCGGAAATCCGGCTTTGCGCCGTCTCGGTGGATCTGGATGAGATGGCGAACTACCACGCGTTGCACGGGCTCGACTTGCCATCGGGGGAAGCGGCGCACGCGGTGTACGATCGAGGCCTCGAGCGACTGGATGATTGGGCTCGGTCGCTGGAAGTGCCGCTCACGCTGTTCGCAATCGGAGCAGATCTCGAGCGCAGGGAGAACGCAGATCGGCTCAAGGCCCTGGGTGAGCGTGGTCGCGAAATCGGAAACCACACCTTGAATCATCGCTACGACCTGACCCGGCTAGGTCGCGATGAGATGCTGGGGCAGATAGAAAAAGGTGCGCGCGCAATTCAGGAAGCGACCGGTTACGTGCCGGTGGGGTTTCGAGCACCGGGTTACACCGTGACGGATACGCTTTTCGAAGTGCTTTCCGAGCTCGGACCCGAGTACGACTCTTCGGTTTTCCCCTGTCCCGCGTATTACGGCGCCAAGGCTATGGCGCTGGCATTGCTCCGCGTGCGGGGACGGCAGTCGCACTCGATGCTCGACCGGCCATCGGTGCTCCGCGCACCCACGCGTCCTTATCGAATCGGTCGGCCGTATTGGAAACGCGGAAACGGCCTATTGGAGCTTCCGATTCAAGTCACGCGCGGCCTGCGCTTGCCGTTCATCGGCACCTCTTTGGTTTTGCTGGGACCGACGCGCGCGCGCTGGTTGACGCGTCAAGTGCTGGGCGTGCCGTTGGTCAATCTGGAGCTGCACGGCATCGACGCGCTCGACGAAAGCGACGGCCTCGAGACGCTGAGAGGGCACCAACCCGATATTTCCATACCGGTGAGCCGAAAACTGGAAGCGCTCGCAAGCGCCATTGAAACTCTTCGGAGCGAGGGATACGCCTTTGTGCAATTGAGAGAGGCTCCGGAAGCCTTGCGCGGGGCTGGCCTGGCTTAAGCTCGATGTACGGTTACACCTCTCCGACCGCGCGTCGATACCACTCATACAAGCGACGCACCCCCTCTGCGACGGAGACTTTGGGAGCGTAGCCCAGGAGCTCGTGAGCCTTTTCGATGTTCGCGTAGGTGTACGCGACGTCCGCCGGGGGCATGGGCTGCGTCGACAAACGGGCTCGTTTGCCGGTGAGGGTTTCCATGCAAGCGACGAACTCCGCTAACAGAACCGGCTCGCCGCGACCCAAATTGATGACTTCATAACCGAGTCGCCGGTCGGCGGCGCTAACGACTCCAGTCACGATGTCGCTGATGAAGGTCCAGTCGCGGCGCATATCGCCGTCGTTGTAAAATGGCACTTCTCGATCGAGCCGCAGGCCGTCCAAGAGTTTGAAAGCCATCATGTCAGGCCGGTTGCGAGGGCCATACACGGTAAAAAAGCGCAGGGCGGTGAAATCGAGGCCGTAGAGATGGTGGTACGTGTGCCCCAGTAACTCCGCAGCGCGTTTGCTCGCAGGGTAGGGGGCAAGGGGACGGTCGGCAGAGTCGGTCTCGACGAAGGGGATAGTCTTGGTTCCACCGTACACCGAGGAGGTGGAAGCTAAGACGAAGTTGGGCCGACCGTCGTCGCTCTGAAGATCCACGGTCTCTTGATCCTGCACCCCCAATGCGCGTGCGATCACGTGCTTCGGGAGCTCTCTTCGCTGCTCCTCGCTAAGCTCCGGCATGGCGAGCAGGTAATCGTTGATCAGTGAGGGATCCCCGCGACCAACCGCCAAATCCAGCAAATTCAAGGTGCCCGTCAGGTTGACGTCATAATAGAGCCAGGGATCGTCGACGCTGGTGCGAACGCCGGCCATTCCGGCTAGGTGCACGATGGCTTCTGGCTGAGCGCTGGAAAAGACTTTGCCGAGTGCCGCGCGGTCGCGGATATCGGCTTCCACAAAACGGAAGTTAACGGCTGTCTCCAGCGACTGCAGCTCTGCGAGGTTACCGCGTTTGCGAGCGGGCTCGTAGAAGTCGCTCAAGTTGTCGAGGCCGATCACTCGATCACCTCGCCGGAGCAACGCCTCAGCAACGTGACTGCCGATGAATCCAGCGGCACCGGTCACCAGAATCGTCTTCACTAACCACCGGCTCAGGCGTCCGAGCGAAATTGGACCGCGCTCGGGTGATCTTGGATCAGGTCCTCGGCGGCGATCCCGCTGGATTCGAAAAATTCCTGAACCAGCTCGTTTTTTCCGTGAACCAGCTCATTGGGCGTTCCGGATGCCACGATGACTCCCCGGGCAAGCAGGTAAATCTCATCGGCAATCCGCAGCGCGCCCGCCATGTCGTGGGAGATAACGACGCTGGTCACGCCGAAACGATCCCGTGTGTCCACGATGAGCCGGTCGACCAGGCGCGCGGTGATCGGGTCGAGGCCGCTCGTGGGCTCGTCATACATGATGACCTCCGGATCGAGCATCAACGCCCGAGCCAACGCGACCCGCTTTCGCATGCCGCCGGAAAGCTCGCTCGGAAACCGCGCTTCGGTGCCGGTCAGCTCCAAAATTCCGAGTTTTTCGCGAACCCGCTCTCGGATCTCTCGCTCGCGCAGCTTGGTGTGCTCGCGCAGGGGGAACGCGATGTTGTCGAGCACGGTCATCGAGTCGAGCAGCGCAGAGTATTGAAACACCATGCCAAACTTCTGACGCACCTGGTTCATCTTTCGCTCGCCCAGCGGCACGATGTTCTGACCATTGATATAAACAGCACCGCGAGTTGGCTTGTCGAGGCCGATGAGCATCTTGAGCAGGGTGCTCTTTCCCGCGCCCGACCCGCCGATGACCACCGCCACATGCCCGCGCCGCATGCTCAAATTGAGGTCGCGCAGCACTTCGAACGACCCGAAGCGTTTGGAGAGGTCCTCGACTACGATGTGCTCGTCAGGCGCAAAGGGGCGCTGCGCAGCGCTGGTCACCGAAGAACGATAGCGAACGCAGGCGGTTACGCTAGTCTGGCGCCTCTTTGCGGGTGTTTCGGGCTGTCCGGGCGGGGAGAAGCTTGACGGCGGCTCGAGTCCGGACAAGCTTACGACCCGACGCGCCGCCGGCGAAATCCATGACCCACGAGCACCTATCCGCTCTATTGACTTCCGCTGAAGCAAAGAAGGACGAAAACGGCTGGTCGAAGGGCGCCGAAGGGCGCTTGCTCACATTTTATGTCGCCTTTTCAGGTGCGGGACTCACCGTGAGCCGGGTCGAAGCGGTGCGCGCCGAAGGGACGCTGATCAAAGCGCGCACCGTGAAAGGCGAGATATACGTTTTGGCGCTGTCGGACATTTACGCCGGAGCCGTCGAGGGGCTGGCGTCGGACGGCCGCAAAGCAGGATTCGTGGCGGGCTAGTGTGCTGAGTCCGTAGATCGCATCAATAATG
>DASXTY010000823.1:0-4387 GCA_036505155.1 Polyangiaceae bacterium
AGCCAAGATGGCTTCGGGACTCGCGCGGCGCATCAAGTCGACCGGACCCGCCGGGGTCTCAAGCTGGAACGCCGTGACGGATCCGCCCAAATCCGGCGCCAGCTCCAAAAAAAGCGTCGCCGTGCGAAGCTCCACTCTGGATCCCACGCTCATGTGAGCTTCCCCCATGAGCTCACGGCTGCGCCACCACCAGCGTCGCCGAATACGGGGAGGCGTACACTGCAAGCAGATTCCCGAAGGCTTTTTGCTCGCTCAGCGGCTGCAAACGGTAACCGAGTGTCTCGGCAATCACGTAAGACCGCAATTTCTGAACTTTCTCCGGCAGGGTGATGGTGACCTTGAAACGCTTGCGCACGTCGGTATTCACCAAAACCACGTACCAACGAGGACCCTTGTTGGTTACGTTTTTGGTGACGAAGCTCATGAGCCGTTTTTCGCTCGAGCTCGACTTGTAGAAGTCGCCGCGCACCGCGCTCCCCTGACCATCATAGTTGTTGTAAAGCTTCTGCACCAAAAACGTGAATTTTTCGCCGCGATTATCCTGATTCGCATTGTGCGCCAGGTACACGTCTTCTTGCATGAAAATTCCGAGAAGCGCAGCGCGAATTATGGCGCCGTGATAATATTCATGGCTCCCGGAGTTGTATTCGCTAAGGCCGAGCTTGGTGCCCGGGTAGTACTTATCGATCAGCTGCTTTAGCTTGGGGAGGATAGGGTGAAAGGGAGTCCATACGTGGTCTTTCCATGCCGGGTTCATCAGCGGGCTGCCCGGGTTATCGTAGCTGGGGTCGTACCACACGCGCAGCGCATCGAACTGCTGCTCGGCGAGAGCCGGATCATACGGAAGATTTTCCATCAGCCCTTGCGGCTTGCCGGTTGAATCAATTCCCGACAGGTCCGGAGTCTCGTGAACGTCCACCACATCGATCAGCCGCTTACCGCTCTTTTGCTCCGCCAGCTTCATCTGCTCGAGGTAGTATTCGAGCTGCGACTTGCCACCGTGCTGCTTCACTTCGCGCCACATCTGTTCGTCTGAAGTGAAGTTTCCGTAGCTCTTGTAGCCGTTGGGACCGGGCGGCATGTAATCCACGTTGGAACCCCCGAGCTCGATCGGTCCCCAGGCCACCATACCGACCACCTGGGCGGCCGGATCCACGGATTTGATCATGGTAGCGTAATCGATATTGCGCTTCACCAGTTCCTCGGCGGTAATGCCCTTGGGGACGGTATCTCGGTGGGTTTGCATCCAAAGTCCCGGCTCGTGGTCCAGGGTGAAGAATTTCACTCCGCCTTTGGCCGCGCCACCGAATAACTTCTTGACGTTTTCAATCAAACCTTTCTGGTGGGCCGGAGTGTTCGGAATCATCGAAATGTTGGGATCGTTCCCCCAGATCGGGGTTCCGTTGGGCTGGACTCCGTCGCCGCACTCAAAGTCGCACTTCTTACGCTGCTTCGGATAAAGGTTGAGCGGGAAGCTGCAGTATGCGTCACGCTCATCCGGGTGAGCTTTGGCGATCCACGGGCCGATGGGAATCTGGAAGTTTACCTCCCCATGCGCGTCCAAAGTGGACTTGATAAACCCGTAATAGCCTTTTTGATCTTCCGCCGTCCCGCGGCGCTTAGCCCGCCCGTTTTTGAAACAATTGGTGGAACCCGCGCTGTCCACGTCGCGATCCCAGTCGTATTTCGAAGCTCGGATCCCACCCCATCGGTTGACCGTCACCCCGGCATCTTTGATGGCTTTGGCTGACGCAAAAGTGGCCCCGAAGAGATACGGAGAGACCTTGTGGCTGGGCCCGGGCTGAGCGTTCACCACTGCGTCACCCTCGAGCGGCCTTTCCGCGGGCACTTTGATCATGGCGGGCTTCGATTTTTCGTCGCCGACCACGGTGACGATCGAAACCTCCACGTTTTTGCCGGCGGGAAAAACCCCAGACGGGACCAGGGCCATGCGGTCTTTGCCGGAAACGGTTTTAACCACCCTGCCGCCCACAGAGATTTCGAACTTGTCGATTTCTTCTCCGTATGCCTTGTCCCAAACCAGAAGGATGCCGTCGGCGCGCGCCAGGTACCCTGGGTTTTCGACCGGAGTTACCAGGGTGACGTCCGTGAAATAGATGTCGTCCAGCATGATGAAGGACTTCTTGTCCTTGGGCGGGTCACCATCGAGCTCCACACGCAAACGCTGGACCAGCTTTCGCTCGATCTTGTTGACTTCAGGAAATACCGAAAGCGGTATCACCACCCGAGTCCAGTCTTTGCCGATCTTCCTGCCTTCGGCAAATTGCGAGATGCCAACCAGGCCGGTTTCGGTTTTCGGGGCCCTGTCGGTCACGCCGGAGGTTGTGATCCCGAGCTTCAGATCCAACTTTTCATCCGGATCGCTTTGCTTGGCGTAGAGCACCAAATATTTTGCCTTGCGAGCGTCGACCACCGGCCAAGACTGGTGAAACGCCATGATGGCGACTGCCCACGACGGAAGTGGCGCCCCCGGGTCGCTGGACTTGTTCCATTCGAAGTCCAGGGTGAAGCTCCGCTTCCCGCGGCTGTGAAACAGCAGCCAGTCGGGGTGGCGCTGCAACTGGCGGTCTCCCCTCACCGTCGGGTCGAAATGCCCCTCGCGCATAATGCAGTTGTCTGACCGGTCGGCTACCAGAAACAGGCCTGGCTTGCCTCCTTTACCAGGCGAATCGCAGATGGTCGCTAGGTTCCACTCGATCGGAGCGACGGGTCCGCTCCGGCCTGGACCCGGGGGGCGGCCCTCTGCCGTGGGCCACCGAGCAATGCAGCCCTCCTTTGCACCACACGCCAGGCCCAGTGCCACGCCGACCAGAGCGAGCAGTCGGACCGCTGCGGAGGATGGTTTGTCGCTCATGGCTGAAACCCGTTTGGTTGCGCTACTGAAGCCCGATACGATTTGGTTAGAGCCATGCGGGCGGTGTTAGCCTCGGCCTGCACCGAAGTACAGAGAATCTAGCACGTGCTGTGTCGCAGCATAAGGCACCCTGCCGGCCCGTCGCCAGGTTGGGTCTTGGGCGCCACACCCTGCGCGCTGGGAGCTTTTTTTGCGCAGCTCGCGTAGCCTGCCGTAAAAGCCGGTCTTGCTGATGAAAGCGGTCTTACGGCCCTGCCTGCTTTTGGTGAGCGCGATGACCGCTTGCCAGTCGCCTCGCTTCCGCGCCGATGGCTTTACCGCAACTGACGACCAGACGAAGGCTGCGGTCCCGGGACCGGCATCCGACCCGGCAGTGGGAGGGGAGCTTGGCAACGTGGCGGGGCTCATCGAAGCTCGGCGCCGTCTGCTGGAGTCCATCGACGCACCCGCGCGGTTTGTGCGCCAGCACTGCCCTGATGACGAGCTGGTTGCCAGCGCTCCGAAACCATCGTCGCGAGTCTTGTGGTTCACAAGTCAAGATGGCCGTTCCGGCGCGCGCGGCTTGCTCCCCGCCGACTTGACCGAGCTGTTGGTGAGCCCGGAGCTCCGCTCGGCCCGCGAGCGCATCGAGCTCGGCGGACGAGAGGGGCCCAAGCAACCCGGCTTGGTAAAGGTGTCGGTGGATCGAGGCGCGCTCGAGGCGGTGAGTCGCAGGCCTTGGGCAGGCGTCTACCACATCACCGAATACCGCGAGCCGCGTCTCGTCTACCGATTGAGCGAAAATCGCCGAAAATGGTTGGATGGCGAGCTCGCTGCGCAGCTGATAGTATACGACTTGGAGCGCGGGAGCGTGTTGTGCCAAACCCCGATCCGCGTTCACGCGATAGTCGAGGGAGCTTCCATAAGGCTTACCGCCAAAGAGCCGACCGCGCTAGCGCTGATCCGGGAATTGGGTTGGTCGCTTCGTCGGGAGACACGAGAGGCCCTGGCAAACATCAGCTCGAGTCTTCGCCTTCCTGAAGATTGGGACCATTCCGACCATATGCCTCGGTGATTTGACCGCGCCTCTTGGTGAAAACTTGCGCGAAAAGGCAGGGCGAGTCACACTTTGCTATGATGCGAGAGCTGGAAAAAGCTCCTCGTATTTGGCGCGTGAACGCGCTGCAGCACCACTCGAGAAACCGACAGAGCACCAGCGCTTCTTATAAGTCGTTGGGCCTTGGAGTGCTGCTCGCGCTTTTTGGGGCTTGCCACAAGTCAGGCCCCGTCGATTCCTCGGGCTCGTCGGCTCCCGTAGCGGCCCCGATGGCCAACGCCGGCCGGACGCCCGCAGACGAACAGGCGCGAACTCGATGTGAGGAGGAACGCGAGCGGGTTTCGCGGCTTCCAGGCCTTCCGGGTGCTCCGAAGCTCGAAGCGCAGCGCGTTTCGGTCTTGGCCAAAGCAAAGGCCGAACCGGTGTGGTTCGTGGATGTGCCCCGATTCGACCAGGCGCCGCGCAGCGTGCGTCAA